>NZ_JAUBUG010000018.1:0-89601 GCF_036705345.1 Microcoleus sp. B3-D2 | reverse complement strand
AAAAATTATGTGTCGCTGAACTTGAATCATTCCTCAATTGCTATCGTGATTTTTCTTAACTTATTCAGCAAGCCCTATTTAGAACGTGTGATTGCCAACCCGAGCGCACTGCGAGTCAAGATCGCTGATGTTACTCATAACCTCGATCTTGGTCGCATCGCCAATCCCACAGAGGCAGATTTTCAACGCATTGCCCAATACAAAAAAGTCCTCAGTCAGTTGCGTGCCGCCTTAAAATAATTATTAACCGCAGATAGCCGCCTTCATCGTGGCACAGGCATCTTGCCTGTGCGATATCTGCGGTTAAAAAAATCCCGAAATCCTAAGCCATTACCATCCCCCCATCCACATTAAAAACCTGCCCCGTTATATAAGCGGCCGCCGCATCTGCCGCCAAAAACTTCACCATACCCGCAACTTCCTCAACTTCCCCGTATCTCCCCAGCGGAATATACTTCAAAATCTCATCAGACTTGACATCCTTAGTCATATCTGTAGTGATAAAACCCGGTGCAACTGCATTCACAGTAATCCCGCGAGTCGCCAACTCTTTCGCCACAGTTTTAGTAAACCCAATTACCCCAGCTTTCGCCGCACTGTAATTAGCTTGTCCGGGATTGCCCATTTGCCCAGCAACCGAAGCAATATTAATAATTCGGCCCCTTCGCTGTTTCAGCATGATTTTACTGGCCGCTTTTGCACACAAAAATACGCCCGTTAAATTCAAATCAATCACAGCTTGCCAATCTTCCAGTTTCATCCGCAGCAGCAAAGTATCGCGAGTAATGCCGGCATTGTTCACCAAAACGTCAATCCGTCCCCATTTTTCCATGACATTACTGGCGAGTAAATCTACTTGGTCAGTTTTCGAGACATCTGCTGCAAGTGCGATAGCTTCTCCTCCAGCCGCGACTATTTCTGCTACCACCTCATCAGCAGCAGCACTCGAACTGGCATAGTTGACGGCGACTTTAGCGCCTTCTGCTGCTAGTGTTAAAGCGACGGCGCGACCGATTCCCCGCGACGCACCGGTCACGACAGCAACTTGACCCCGCAATCTCTGAAAATTCTCTGGCAATAATTCCATAATTGTATCCTCGCAATCTACCAGAGAATTTTGCACTAAAATCGAGCCAGAACCCAAAAAATTATTTTGTCTTATGGCAGTTCAAAAACAGTTCAGCAGTTTTGAAGAGTTACTATCGGGCTCTGACTTGCCGGTGTTGGTAGATTTTTACGCTACTTGGTGCGGGCCTTGTCAGATGATGGCACCGATTTTGGAGCAAGTGAGCGGTCAGACGAAAGACAAGCTCATGGTTGTCAAAATTGACACCGATAAGTACGAACAGTTGGCGTCGCAGTATCACATTTATGCTTTGCCGACTTTGGTGCTGTTCAAAAATGGCGCTGAGGTCGATCGCATTGAGGGAGTGATGCAAGCGGCGCAGTTGATCGATCGACTGCAACCTTTCTTGTAACACGAGCCAATTATCTCACACGTAGGGTGCGTCAGCCAATATCTGATTAATTAGGAATAAGATAATCCTAGTTGACGCACCCTACTTATGAAGACTCCCAGCCACGCTATTATCAATCTGGCAATTCTCGGCAAACCGCAACTGCCGCAAGCTAATCTCATTATTGCGATCGGCGGAATTTTGCCGGATATTCCGATATTTTTATTTTACTTTTGGGCGAAATACATTGCTCGCTTGCCCGAAGGTACAATTTGGTCAAAAGCATATTATGAGCCTTTTGTCCAGAATGTTGTTGCTCTGTTTCATTCCATTCCCATTGCGGTTATTGGTTGGCTAATGGCTTATTACTTTGGCTGGCAAAGCGTGCAAATTCTGTTTATTAGCATGATACTGCACTCTCTGGGAGATTTGCCTGTCCACAATGACGACGCTCACCGGCACTTTTTTCCGTTCAGCAATTACCGTTTTATCAGCCCATTTTCTTATTGGGATAGAAAGCACTACGGTTCAATTGTTTCTGTGGTTGAAATGTTGTTAGTGCTGCTGTCTACTTTCCGGGTTTTTGGTTTTGTTAATTCTTATGTTGGAAAAACGTTGTTGATTTTGGTGAATTGCTTTTACTGGATTGGATATGTGTATTTTTCCGCTCGTGCTTGGTTAAAATTCACTTCCGAAAGATGAAGTAAGCCACTACGCATATAAATTGCTTGCTTTCGGGAGGCAGGAGAGGGCCAGAGGCAGAGAATTGCCCAATTAAGCTCGCTCAGCATTTAAATTGCACGTCAAGAAATAATCAAACCAGGAATGGCCCGTTGCTCTGAGCAAAGCCAAAAATATGCAGTTTAAATGCACAACAGCTTACTAATTACCAATTCTCAATTTCCAATTTCTAATTTCCAATTTCCAGATCGTTAACTGCGCCGAATATTAAAACAACACCAATCTTGGCGCTTCCACAGAGTAGCCACAATCCAGCCGTGCTGTTCGAGAGTGTCGGCAATTGGCTTAGCTTGTTCGAGCAAAATGCCGCTGAGCACGGCCCAAGTAGTTGGTTTGCTAATTGCAGTGAACTGCGGGATTAAATCAATGATTACTTCTGCTAAAATGTTGCAGATCAAACCGTCGATCGGCTCATCTACCATTTCTTTCAAACGATCGATACTTCCGAGCTCTGCAACTAACTGCTGAGAATTAACGCGGTTGAGCAGTCTGTTGCTAATGGTCGATCGCACTGCCAAAGGATCTGTATCCAAAGCATAAACTTTTGTAGCGCCCAACAACACGGCGCCGATCGACAAAATACCAGACCCGCAGCCGATATCCGCAACGATGCACTCTTTGTCATCAAAACCGAGACGCATTTCCAGCGACTCCAGACAAAGTTGAGTAGTAGCGTGAGCACCTGTACCGAAGGCCACCCCCGGATCTAAACGCAAAATGACGCGATCGGTATCAGTCGGTAGGGGCAGCCAGGCCGGATTAATTAAAAAGCGATCGCCCACTTCTTGAGGCTGCCAGTGCTCCTTCCAAGTGCTGCCCCAGTCTTCGTCTTCAATCAAATCCCACTGCATCGCAGGTAGGGGCAAACCTGCACACAGAGCATCTTGGCGCAGCCACAGAGACAGAGCGGCCAAATCCAGCAATCCTGCCTGTTCTTCGGGCAAATAAGCCGACATCAGGCAGGAATTGCTTTTGATCTCAGTAGCAGTTCCCCGACAGTTAAACCGTTCCAGACGCCAAAAGATGATATCTTCCAGCGCCGGATCGCAAAGAATTCTAATTTCCCACCAGCTATGTGCCATAACGATTTTAGATTTTAGATTTTAGATTGTAGATTGGCCTAGGGGAACTGGAGACTGGGAACAGGGGAGTGAGGAAGGAGGATTGGCTAAAAGAAAAATTCCCGCTTTCTTGCCAATGACCAATGACCAATTACCCATTACCAATTATCAGCCCTTGCATCCAAAATCTAAACTCCAAAATCCGTCAAAGATTTACCGTGTAAGCATCCCGAATTCCCGGAACTTTTAGGATCTCAGCCAGTATCCCCTCTGGTAGAGGGTCATCGAGGCTCAAAACCATCACCGCATCGCCTCGCACGATTTTACGGCCTACTTGCATACTGGCAATATTGACATTAAAACTGCCCAATTGGGAACCAATTTTGCCAATAATCCCCGGCATATCGCGGTGCAGGGTAAACAGCATATGGTGAGTGGGGGAAACGTTGACCGGGAAATCGTCAACACTGGTAATCCGAATTTCGCTTTCGCCGAGCACTGCACCTGTCACGGTGTGTTCGCCGAGGGTTCCCTTGGCCGAGAGGTGCAGGGAGCCTGTGTAGTCGCGAATTGAGGCGTCTCTGGTTTCGACGACGCGAATTCCGCGCTCTTTAGCTTCAATGCTGGCGTTGACGTAGTTAACGCGCTCTCGCAAGGCTTGGGAGAGCAGACCTTTGAGGGCGGCGACGACTACGGGCTGACCTTGGTTGGTGGCCAATTCGCCTTGGAGTTGGACGTTGAGGTAATCGACTCGGCCTCCGGCTAGCTGGCTGACGAGGTTGCCGAGGGTTTCGGCGAGTTGCAGGTAAGGTTTGAGTTTTTCGATCGAGTCTGGGAAAATGCCGGGTATGTTGACAGCCGATCGCGCTGGCAGCCCCAACAGAACGTCGCGAATTTGTTCAGCAACATCGATCGCCACATTCACCTGAGCTTCCGCTGTGGATGCTCCCAAGTGGGGCGTCAGCACGATGTTTTGGCCGACACTCCGCAGCGGGGAATCGGCTTGCAGCGGTTCCTGTTCGTAAACGTCGATCGCGGCGCCGGCGATCTTGCCTTCTTTGATGGCTTCTGCGAGGGCTGCTTCGTCGATGATGCCGCCTCTGGCGCAGTTTATGATCCTGGCCGTGGGCTTCATTTTCGACAGCACTTCAGCGTTAATTAAGTGCAGGGTTTCCGGCGTTTTGGGGATGTGCAGGGTGATGTAGTCGGATTCGCGCATCAACAGTTCTAGTTCTACCAAGCGACAGCCCAACTGGTCGGCTCTTTCGGTGGAGATGAAGGGGTCGTAGGCGAGCAGTTTCATGCCCATTGCTTTGGCTGCGGCGGCGAGGTGCGAGCCGATTTTGCCCAAACCGACGATGCCGAGGGTTTTTTTGTAAACTTCTACGCCGATAAAGCGGTTGCGTTCCCATTTACCCGCTTTGACGGATGCGTTGGCTTCCGGGATGTGGCGGGACATGGAGAGCATCATGGCGAGCGCGTGTTCGGCGGCGGCGATCGTGTTGCCTTCGGGGGAATTGACGACTACAATTCCTTTGCGGGTAGCGGCGGGTACATCGACATTATCTACGCCGACGCCGGCTCTGCCGATGATTTTGAGTGAATTGCCGGCTTCTATGATTTCTTTGGTAACTTGGGTGCCTGAACGGATCATTAAAGCGTCGTAATCTGCAATAATTCCTACCAGTTGTTCGGCTGAGAGTCCTGTGTTTACGTCAACTTGCGCGACTTGGGAGAGGATGTCAATTCCGGCTTGGTCGATCGGATCGGATACTAGAACTTTAGGCATAGCAAGCAATTGAGTGGAATTAGTAAAAATAGGCAAGCGCGTTGGCGAGCACAAAGTTGAGGCTTAAACCTGGGGCAGTATCTCACGGCTGAGCTCAAGCTTGCGTTTGTGCAGTTTGAATTGTATCTGCATTCGGTCTTGACCGACCGTTTTTGCTTGAAATATTTTAGGTTTCGGGGCGATCGGACTCTCTGACCGCGTTAAAATCCCCGAACTGCTTAGCTAGTATGTATTTTCGGTCTATAATAGACTTTGGCTATTCAAGCCTAACTATCAGGAATTGTTTTCTAGTCAGTAACTCAGGGCTAAAGCCACTGAGCTTGTAAGAGCAATCAAAGCAAGCTGTACTGACCAGCTTCAGTCTTAACTGACTACGTTATTTAGGTCATGACACCCTGGGATGCGAAGCTAGTCCCCCGCTCTGTCGCTGGTGGTTAAACAGTTTTAAAGTCACTGAAACAGTGCTGCCAGCCTAACAAGCCTTTATAACATTGGCGAAGCTAACTTTGACCCCGCAAGGGAGTTGAGGCAACCATACCTCAAAAAATCGGAGAGGTTGTATTAAATTCCCTCTCCGCCCCGTAAGGGGAATTAAGGCGATTGAAATCGCCTGGTCGTTTTCCACGAGCGGGCTAAAGCCACGCTCGTTTCCCACTTACCGAGTATTTTTTATGAATTATCTTATCGCCGTACTGCCCGATCGAATTCAAGCCGAAGCTGCCTACAGTGCTCTGGAAAAAGAAGGCTTGCCCATGAAGCAAGTGAGCATTTTGGGCCGCGGCTACAAAACTGCTGATGAATTTGGCTTGATCGACCCCAACCAGCAAGCGAATAAACAAGCTAAACTCATGGCTGTTTGGCTGGTGCCGTTTGGCTTTATTGCTGGCGTTACTTTCAGTCTGATGACTCAGTTGAAGACTTTTGCGTGGGCGGGCGAAATTGGCGATCACGCGATCGGCGGAGTGCTAGGTGCGATCGCCGGCGGGATGGGCAGCTTTGTTGTTGGCGGAGCCGGGGGCATGGCTTTTGGCAGCGGCGATGCTTTGCCTTACCGCAACCGTTTGAATGCGGGTAAATTTTTGATTGCGGTTAAGGGTAATGATGATTTGACTGGGAAAGCTGCGAAGATTTTGCAGCAGTTTGAACCGGAAAATATCCAAGGTTATACAGAGACTTAGTTATTTGTTTGTTAACAGTTGACTGTTGACTGTTGACTGTTGACATTCAACTCGTGGAATATTTGGAGGCAGTTATCTTTTCCCACTCATTCATGATATGATAGGCTGCCAAAGGTTGCGTTTGGTATGACCTATGAAAATCCTCCACGGGACTTGGATTCCTCAAGCAGAAGAGAATTTTATTCAACCTGGAACGTTTTATATTTGGGTTGAAACCACTCAAAAGAAAAAACAGCCGGCTAAGGTTCATCCCCGACAATTGGAGACGGCACAGTTAAGAGAGTTTCTAACGAAAGAAGCCGGGATTCAACTGTCAGCAGTCAGCAATACAAGTGCGATGGGGCGAGAATACGCGATCGTCCCTCGGTATTTTTTACTCCCCACTGCCGATAACCAGCCGTTACCATCTTTAGAGTTAGCGCGATATTTAGAGACAGAATTACCCGAAACATTTGAGTTGGAATATTGGGAAGTCGATTGTGTGTGCATCGCCACCCACACTTTGACTAAAGTATTGAACGATTTGCATTTTTTTGCCCTCTACGATTTAGCAGAAGTTCAGTTTGGTTCAGACTTGCTATTTTGGTATCACTACACCCAAACTTTTAAGCAAATTATTCTGAAAGACCATTATATTCCGGCGTTGCGCTATCGAGAAACTGCTCCGATCGCGATCGCACCCATCGAAACATCCGAACCCGCTGAGAAAGCCACGCGCGGGCGTAAGAAAGCGGGCGAGACAAAAACCAAAACAACTGCAAAAACTCCAAAAACACCTGCCCAAATTGCACCCAGCTTTGAGATTTATCCGGGATGGGAAATTGTTTCAACACAGTACGAAACTGATTTACAACGCTATGTTGAATGGATGCCTTTAGTTTGTGTGTCCGGTTTTCGGAAGATCCAGCTACAAGATACACCAAAGTTCTACGATCGCGAACGGTTGCTGCGGCATTTTTCCGAGTGTGCGATCGCGGAAATTGTCACTCAAACCCCCATCCCAGCATCGTTTGAAAATAAGATTGCGGATTCTTTACTGCAAATCTGCCTCAACCAAACACGAAAAATCGCGCGAGTAAGCCTTGAACAATACCGGCAATGGCAAACCTGGCGCGATCGCATTACGCGCAATCAATCTGCTGACTCATTCTCCCTCTGCTTTCAACTACAATCCCCCGAAAACCCCGAACAACCTTGGGTTTTAGAGTTTCAGGTGGCTGCGAAAAAAGACCCATCTCTGCGGATGCCGTTGCAGGATTATTGGCGATCGCGATCGACTCAACAAAAAAAGTTGCAAACACAATTCGGCGACAACTTTGAGCAACATTTGCTGACAAATCTAGGCTACGCTGCCCGCATTTATCCCCAACTTTGGCAAGGGCTAGAAACCGACAAACCCGTTAACATTACCCTCAGCTTAGATGATGCTTTCACCTTTCTGAGCGAGTCTGCTTGGGTATTAGAAGATGCTGGATACAAAGTGATTGTCCCCGCTTGGTGGACGCCGAAGGGACGACAGCGGGCAAAGATTCGCCTGCAAGTCAAAGGAAAGGGCAGCAAAAGCGCTGCAATCAAGGGGAAAGGATTGTTTTCGGCGGATTCCTTGGTGGAATATCAGTATGAATTGGCGATCGGGGGTGAACGGGTTAGCGAACAAGAATGGCAGGCGTTAGTAAATAGCAAAACACCGCTGGTGCAGTTCCGAGGACAATGGATGGAACTGGACAAAGACAAGATGCAGGAGATGCTAAGTTTTTGGCAAAAACATCGCGAAGAGAATCCCGATGTCAGCTTGATTGACTTTATGAAGTTGACGGCAGAAGGAGAAGCTAGTGAAGAGTTAGAGGTGGAGCGCGATCGGGCTTTATCGGATATGTTGGAGAAGCTGAACGATAAGAGTCGGTTAGAGTTAATTGCAGATCCAGCAAAGTTTCAGGGCAAGTTACGGGATTATCAAAAGCGCGGTGTTTCTTGGTTGAGTTATTTGGAAAGTTTGGGATTAAATGGCTGTCTTGCCGATGATATGGGTTTGGGTAAATCGGCGCAGGTAATTGCTCGATTATTGCAAGAAAGGGAAGTTTTATCTACTACAAAACAGACAGAAAAAGCGACAAAAAATGCGGTTCTACCCACGCTGCTAATTGCGCCCACTTCCGTAGTTGGTAACTGGCAAAAGGAAATGGAAAAATTTGCTCCTGAATTGCGATCGCTGATTCACCACGGCCCTCAACGTTTGCAAGATGCCAAAGCATTTAAAGCCGCCGTCGAAGGTTGCGATATGTTGATCACTTCCTTTACCTTGGTGAGAAAAGACGAAAAGCTGTTGAGCAGCGTAGCGTGGCATCGCGTGGTAATTGATGAAGCGCAGAATATTAAAAATCCGAAAGCGGCGCAAACCAAGGCGATTTTAAAGTTACCCGCTACCCATCGACTAGCATTGACTGGAACACCCGTGGAAAATCGATTGTTGGATTTATGGTCAATTTTTAATTTCCTCAATCCCGGATATTTGGGAAAAGAGGCGCAGTTTCGGAAGTTGTTTGAATTACCGATTCAAAAACATGGGAGTCGCACGCAATCTGCAGCGCTCAAAAAATTAGTAGAACCTTTTATCCTGCGCCGTCTGAAAACCGATAAGTCGATTATTCAGGATCTCCCCGACAAAGTTGAGCAAAAGCTCTACTGCAATCTCACCCGCGAGCAAGCTTCGCTTTATGAAGCGATTGTGAAAGAGGTAGAACAAGAAATTGACGCGGCGGAAGGGATGAAGCGCAAGGGGATGATTTTGGCGACACTGCTGAAGCTGAAGCAAATTTGTAACCATCCGCGCCAGTTTTTGCAGGATGAAAGTGAGTTTACACCAGAGCGATCGCACAAACTGGAACGGCTGATCGAGATGATTGAGGAAGTCAAAGCAGAAGGCGAAAGTTTATTGGTATTTACGCAGTTTACAGAATTGGGAAGCGCCTTGGAAAAATACATTAAACACACGCTACATTACAACACTTACTACATCCACGGGGGAACCAGTCGCGAAAAACGGGAACGGATGATTTCAGAGTTTCAAGATCCAGAGTCTGAACCTTCGGTATTTATTCTGTCACTGAAGGCGGGCGGCGTGGGAATTACGCTAACAAAAGCCAATCATGTATTCCATTTCGATCGCTGGTGGAATCCGGCGGTGGAAGATCAGGCGACGGATCGGGCGTTTCGGATTGGACAGGAAAAAAATGTGTTTGTGCATAAGTTTGTAGCGATTGGCACGTTGGAAGAAAAGATTGACCAAATGATTGAGGACAAAAAGAAATTGGCAGGGTCAATTATTGGTGCGGATGAGTCGTGGTTGACTGAGTTGGATAATGAGGCATTTAAGAAATTAATTAGGCTCAATAAAAATGCGGTTCTAGATTAGGAGAAACAACATAAGAGAGGGAGAGGGGGAGAGGGGGAGAGAGGGAGAGGATTTTTGATTGTCATCGAAATATACAATTTAAATGCAGAACAGCTTATGTCACAATTTACTAGGACTTGGTGGGGCAATAAATTTATCGATGCGTTAGAAAGATTTACTGATTCTGGGCGACTCGGACGGGGACGTGCCTATGCACGAAATGGCAAGGTAAAAAGCTTTGGCATGAATGATGGCTTAGTGATGGCACAGGTGAGAGGCTCGGTTAATCCTTATTTTGGGGTTTATAAGGAGCCTCTGTACACAACTCAAATTGAGTTTGAGCCAATTAGTCAGGCAAAGTGGAAAGTGGCGATCGCCCAAATGGCATCAAAAGCCAGCTTCATTTCCCGGCTGCTGCTCAACGAAATGCCCGACAATATTGAAAAGGCTTTTGCACCCCTCGGATTGCACCTTTTACCCAGCAGCCGCGAGGACTTTAAGACTACTTGCTCTTGCCCAGACTATAGCAATCCCTGCAAACATATTGCCGGAGTTTATTATTTGGTGGCGGCCGAATTGGACAAAGATCCATTTTTACTGTTTGAATTACGGGGGCTTTCTAAGGAAGTGCTGCACCGCGAATTGGCAAAAACGCCTTTGGGCTTGGCGCTTTCTGCCGAGTTAACGGCGGATGCAGCGGCCCCTGTGGCGGTGGATTCCTATTACACGCAGGCGATCGCCAGTGAGGCACAAACGGTCAGCCTGAAAGAGTTTTGGCATGGTGCGAAGCGATTACCGCAGACGATTGAGGTGGCAGCGCAAAGTGGGGTAAGTGCGATCGTGGTGAAGAAACAGGGAGATTTTCCACCGTTTTGGCACAAGGATGGTTCGTTTATTGAGGCGATGGAAGAGCTGTATTTGCGGGTGAAGAAGAATAAGTAGTTGGGTGGACAACGCGCAAGCCATACGTCTCCTGCATCCGTTTCAGCGCTAGGTGAGGGTAAGTTGGCTCAACATCTACCCCGATACTGTTGCGCCCCCAGTTGGCGGCGGCGACGCAGGTTGTTCCTGTCCCCATAAATGGGTCAAGTACCGTGTCCCCTGCAAAAGAAAACATCCGCACCAGTCGTTCTGCCAGTTCCAAAGGATATGGGGCAGGGTGTTGCTTGGTGGAAGCGCCTTTGATATCCTGCCAAATCTGTTGAAACCACTGTCGGTGGAGAGTTTCCGGTATTACGGACAATACCCGTGCTGTGAGAGTGGGACTGCGGTAGCCGCCCGGTTTGCGCTGCATCAGGATAAATTCGATGTCGTTTTTGATGACACCTCCGGGCTCATAAGGTTTGCCGAGAAAACTCGTGCCATTCCCGGCTGCTTCCAGGGAAGCATTGGCGATTTTGTACCAGATAATCGGTGCGAGGTTATCAAATCCCAGATGGCGACAGTGTTCCTGAATACTCGCGTGCAGGGGAAATACCATGTGCCTGCCAAACCGCCTGCGGGCAACACAGACATCGCCCACCACAATCACCAGCCGTCCGCCGGGGACTAAAACCCGCCATACCTGCTGCCATACTCGATCGAGCTCCTGCAAAAACTTTTCGTAGTCTGCTATTTCGCCAAGCTGGTTGAGATTTTTGAGATATTCTTTTAAATTCCAGTACGGGGGCGATGTGACTACCAGATGTACGCTTTCATCGGGAATATGTGTCAAGTTTCGGCTATCGCCCTGTAGCAGGGAATGGAAAGATGGCAACCCCTGCACCCGATTCTGAATTTCCTGGATCAACGCCTTATTTTTGCTGATGGCAGGAATGGCGCGTTGCTCGTCTGCTGTTAGTAATGCCGTTGCTTCCTCGGGTACAAGGCTTTTATCCTGTAGCGCTTGTTTCAACGGTTCGGCTGCTTCCTGACACAGCAACCGCGTTGAAATATTAACCTTGCTTAAACTCGAGGACTTCATACATTTGGTACAATAATCATGTTCATCATATCAGCTTTGCGAGTCCCAAAAATCATAAGTTCGTTATTGGATTATCTTAGACTATAATTAAAGTAGTGCGACTGTTAAAAAAGTAGACTTTGTAGTTACAGCAAGCTTTGGCAATTTCAAATTAGAATCTAGCATTAACTGATGTTACAAAGAGAAGAACTGTTAAAAGGCATCGAAAACCGCGAATGTGTGGCGCGGGCGATCGACCAAGCGGAACAAGCAATTAAAACTTGGGAAGTTACTCTGACTGATTTTCTGTCGCCTCCGGAATTGGCGGACACTCTGACGGTATTTAAGCGCTTAACTGATGTGGAATTAGTGGCTTGGGGTGGCTACCCGCAAGCTGAAAGACAAAGAATTGCGATCGCGCGATCGGATATCCCGATCGACTCTGCTAGCGTTAACGTTGCTGCGGTGGAGATTGCTGGCAATTTCTTGTTCGATACAGCTTCTCACCGCGACTTTTTGGGGGCGATGTTGGGTACGGGAATTGTCCGGGAGAAAACTGGCGATGTGATTGTTTTGGGAGAACGCGGCGCGCAAGCCATTGTCATGCCGGAGATGGTAGAGTATTTGGAGATGAGTTTGCAGCAAGTGCGATCGGTTCCTGTACAAACGCGGCGCATTGAGTTGAGCGAACTCAAAATTAGAGAACCCAAAAAGAAAGAAATGACAACCGTTGAAGCATCGATGAGATTGGATGCTGTCGCCTCGGCTGGATTCGCAATGTCTCGCAGCAAAATGGCCGATTTAATTGACAGCGGCGACGTGCGAGTTAACTGGAAAGATGTTACTCAAGCTAGTTATAATGTCAAGTCTGGAGATTTAATTGCTGTTACCGGCAAGGGAAGATTGGAAATTGGGGAAGTTGCTGTTACTAAGAAAGAACGCTATCGAGTGCAGTTAACTCGATATTTGTAATTTATGGGCGGCATCTTCGGCCCAACCCCTCCTCCCCCCAAAAAATTGACTCTTTGTGGAACAGGCATCTTGCCTGTTCTTAAGAATGCTGAGGCGAAGATGCCCAACCCCTACTCCCGACAAAAAATTGACTCTTTGTGGAACAGGCATCTTGCCTGTTCTTAAGAATGCTGCAACCTATGAGTTATACCACCCAAAAACCCCGAAAAACCCGGTTTCTTTGGTTTTATGCGTAAGTCCTAAATCCAAATTATCGGGGAAAAGTTTTCCTTACCCACACGGCGATACCCAGCATTAACAAGCCAAATAGTAAGCCAAACAGCAGACTCCAGATAATTGTCGCAGCAAACGGATGCAGCGGTAGAGAAAAATCGAGTTGCCATTGAATCGGTTTATCCTTAATTAGAGGATAGGCGGCCGAAAAGATTTGTCCGCCGCCGATCGCAGTTCCGACAAAAAAGATGATATTCTCAAGCTGGCGATCGCGCTTTTTCTCCCCGTCTTCCTGTTCCCTGTCCAATTCCACCTGTTCAATTTCCACCATCCCGCGCACAGTGGATATCGACTGCTGGAACAAATCTTGACTGGCAATCAGGTAGTTTAAATCGATTTCAATTTGCCGCTGATATTTATTCTCAGCCAAATCTAGAAACCTCTGCCAAAAATCCAGATTATCGCCTGGGATGCACAAACTTCTAATTTTTGTCAAGGCCTCACCATAATTTTCAGCATTAGTGTCAATAGTATTTTTGTCTTCTTTCAAATACCGCACTTGCTGAGCACAATCAAACATTTTAGTGCGGACTTCAGCCAGCAATTGCTTTAACTTCTGCAACTTAACTTGTCTATCTTGTTCGCTTTCTATTTGACTGAATTCGGGAAGCTTCTTTTCTAACTCGCTGACTATTTGCTGTGCTTGGCGATACTTTTTCCTAGCTTCGCGATACACAAATACGATTTTAGCGCGAGAGCACAGCAGATTCATCAAGTAAGAGTTAAATGTCGGCGTTGCCAATTTCAAAGTTTGGGAATTCTCTTGCAACCATACTAGAAAGTGACATCGCTTATTCGCATCATCTTGGCGGCTATCATACTCAAAAATCGGACTACCGAATAACTTTCCTTCGGCGCGAAACTCTACTGATGGGGGCTGTTTATCTTGTACAAAAGCTTTAACCGATTCGTCAGCTAGTTTCCGGTAAGTATCATAAACTGCTGGTTCGGCATATAACAATAACGTTTGTCCCAGAGACGGTTGAATTGCATTTGGCAACAAGCAACCTTGGGGATTTAATCGAGTTAAGTCCGCTACTTTTATTGTGACATTTTGATAGTAAAATGTCAAGTCTGCGGTGTAAGTGTCGTGAACTCGCAGGGCATAGATAGAACCATCAAGTTTCTGGTTATCGGGCTGAGTTATTGGCTGAAAATTAAGAGTTTTTCCATCGGGCTTTAGTAATTTGCCGTTATTCTGATTTTCCTGTTTATCGTCTGGTTCGTACTGTCCGTTTTTGTAGCAAATTAGCTTGTCTCTGAGGGATTTGAGTTCGTTGAACTTAAATTCTTTGCCGACATTATCTGCTAGATTTTCCCACAAGGATTGAGCATTTTTGGCTACTTGCCCGTAGCCTTCGTCGCTATCATCCCGCAGGTGGAAAGGATAGAGGGTAATGCTGGGATTTTTAATTTGCCATTCTTGGCTCATAATCAAGTTTGTTAATTATTTTAGGGGATTCCGTGGCGGTTCAAAGTCCCCCTTATTAAGGGGGATTTAGGGGTATCAAGACTGGAGTGCAAGCGAGATTTATCTGTGACTCCACATTCCTCCGATCCCCCCTAGCCCCCCTTAATAAGGGGGGGACAAGAGTTTTTTATGTCGATTCTGTGCCCGAAGTATCAGTTTCAACCACCACAGAAGACCCAGACAAACCCAGTCGAATCTGATTTTCCTTCAGCGTTTCGCAAAACTCCCTCACGATTTCCTCCGGTGCATCGCTATCAGTACCACCCGCACCCATTTGATAAATTTCGTTCTCTAAATTCTCTTCAATTTGAGGCCGAGTTTCGCACCAATCCTTGATTGTTTGAGCGATAATGTTGATATTATCGGTCGAACCAACATTAATCGCTGATAATTGTTTGACAAATTGCGGCTCGGATATTTTCAATAACTTACTGAAAGCCGCCACAATTTCTTCTGGTGTGGCATCATCGGGAAGTGACATTACTAATCTCCTTAAATCACTCTTTTCAGTTGACAGCGGTAAAGTTTCGGTTTCGCCAATTAAGGTAAATGCAGCCCAAGCTATGGGACTCGGAAATCGAGCTTTTGTGGTTAGCATAGCACACCGCAAGGCGGCTGCTCGATTCTCGCCCCGTGCTAAATTTTGGTAAAATTCAGTCATTAGTAATTTGGCTGCTGGCGCACCCATATTCCACAGGGAAACAATGATGCTGGGGACTCCGGCGAGGATGAAGCAGCGCGACAATCCGATGACTCCATCTCCGGTGATTTTACCGCCTCCCGTGCTGCACGCGCTTAAAACTACGAGTTCAGAATCGAGTTTTAATTGCAGGATTTCTGCGGCGTTAAGTGCGCCGTCGTCGGTGTCTCCTGATGGTGCTAAAATAATCGCGCCGGGGATGCCGGAACCTTGGAAATCGTCGAGGAGTCCGTGGGCCGATAAATGGACGATGCGGGTGTTTAGCATCCTGTCTAAAATGGCGAGTTTTGTGGCATTTTTTCCGCTAATGGCTTCGGTTACTAAAGTTGCGGCAATGGCTTCGGCGGCTTCTTTTGCCCTGGGAATTTGTCGGAGTTTGTAGGGGTTTTCGTTGAATTTTGGGGCGATGGTTGGATCGCCGACTATCAGGGCGGCTTGTCTCAATCCTCGCACTCGCTGTTGATGTTCGGCGGTTTTTTCTAATACTTGGATGGAAGGGGCGGTGAGGATGGTATGATTTTCGATTAGGTAGCGGTTGTTGCTATCTTGCAAGGCGGCGAAAGGAACTAAAAATAATTCGTAGTGGGGGACGAAGATGATGGGGGAATTGGCATCGGTGGGGAGTAAGTCGATGATAGGTTCGATCAGGATTTGATGGAGGAGTTGCAATAGGGGAAAGCCGCCTGTTTCGTCTCGATTGTACTGGGATTCTAGCTGAATTTTGTTGCCTGCGTCGTCCGTTTCTACGGTGCCGATGGAGATGCGGGTTTTGAGGATGATTTGTTTGAGGGATTGGTTTTGTTGGTTGAGGGGTTCGAGGTTGGCGGCGCGATGGGTGATGTTGCCGTTTGGTTGGATTACCCAGATGTAAATTTCTGGATTGACAATGGAATATTCAACTATTGTGGAGTTTCTGTCGCGGGCGATTTGTTGGATTTTAGGAATTGATAATTTATTTGTTTTGTCATTGGCTGGCAAATCATTGGTTAATAGGGTTTGTTGCAATAACTCGACGAAGGCACGGGTGCGGGACATTTCTGATATTTCTAAGGCTTCATCAAATTTAGATTGGGCAACTAGGACATTTTGTAGGTTGCGATAGGGAGATAGTTGAGTTTCAAAAAATGAGGCTTTGTGGTCGTTACTGACTAATTCAGAACGCAGAGTTTCACGAATTTCAATTGAGGCACGAATCGCTGATTCTGCTTGTTCAAGGCAATAATTATCAAAAATTATGAAGATTTTTTTAAGAATGAAAGCTAGGATTTTGGGAATACTTTTATAACGCATCCCAAGTCCCTTGCTGATTTGATAGTAAACTAAGCCCAAATTGCCAAGGGAATTGGTTTCCCATTGGCGGTGTCCTATTTCCTGTGAAATCTCTAAAGACTGCTGGTAAAACTCGATCGCCTTGTGGAATTGCCCTAGGGAATAGTAAGCAATGCCCAAATTGCAAAGGCAACCCGCTTCCCATTGGCGATTCCCGATTTCCCTGTCAATCTCTAAAGACTGTTCGAGAAATTCGATCGCCCTGTAGTATTGCCCTAGATAATTGTAATCTAAGCCCAAACAGCCGAGGGAATTAGCTTCTGCTTGGCGAGCTCCGATTTCTTGTTTAATCTTTAAAGATTTTTCATGACATTCGATCGCCAGTTGATATTGTCCTAGGGAATTGTAAGCATGGCCCAAACCGTCCAGGGAAGCAGCTTCTCCTTGGCGGTATCCTATTTCCTGTGAAATCTCTAAAGACTGCTGGTAAAACTCGATCGCCCTGTGGTATTGCCCTAGGTAATTGTAAGCCTTGGCCAAACCGCCCAGGGAAGCAGCTTCTTCTGAGCGATATCCAATTTCCCGTGAAATCTCTAAATCCTGTTCGTAAAATTCGATCGCCCTGTGGTATTGGTCTAGGCAATAGTAAGTATTACCCAAACAGCCGAGGGAATTGGCTTCTCCTTGGCGATATCCGATTTCCCGTGAAATCTCTAAATACTGTTGGTGAAATTCGATCGCCCTGTGGTATTGCCCTAAGGAAGAGTAAGCATTGCCCAAATTGCCCAGGGAAGCAGCTTCGTCTGGGCGATATCCGATTTTCCGATAGATAGTTAATGCCTGTTCCCAAGACTGCAAAGCTTCTCGAAATTTACTAATTTTATACTGCTGAATCGCTTGTTTAAACATTCTATCTGCTTCCGCTTTCAGTGCAATTCCCGCTAGGAAGTCGCCCTCCACCTTACCCAGTAGCCATGCCACATGTTTCAACCGATTAGCATTACTTAGTTCGCCAAATTCTCTGAGACGATCGGCCTCTTCTAGAATTGCGGCCACCAAGCCATCATCCAGCAATTCCGGCTGAGTCTCTAATACCTCCGCTTCATCGCCGCTGGGACAGGTTAGCAGTTGATTTATCAGGTTGAGATAGGCTGGTTGGCGTTCAGAGTTCATCGCGATTTAGGATTTGGGATTGTGCGATCCATTAATTTATTATCGGTTAAACTCATCTTTTTGGGGCTGGCGATGCCAAGTTTTTTGTAGGTTCTCGCATTGGGGCGACAATATTTGCAACACCACGGGGATTTATCGTTTATTTGTCGGCCCGATGGTTTGTCCGTGGGTGCGATGGTTTGTCCAGGGGGTCGTTTGTTTGTCCGCGAGTCCGCCAGGGGTTGAAACCCCTGTCTCATAGCTAAAGTCGGTTGAAACCGACTGAAGAATGGTGAAAAATACTCGATTATGGTGACAAATACTTGATTGTTTATTTAATTTGCTTTTGAGTCCTCTTTTAGAGGACTTTCGCTATGAGACGGGGGTTTCAACCCCCGGCGGACTTGTGGGGTAGCGTCGGGGATTTTGGTAGCCCGAATGTGCGATCGACTTTTGGGAAAATTTGGGTTAGGGGGGATCGAATGTTTGTCCTTGGGTGGGGGCGGGTTTATTTATATTGTCAACGATCGCGATTATTCCTCTTTCGCCCGAAACACCTTTTCTACCGACTTCACCAAAAGTTCTCGCGGCATCAATCGAGGCATATTGGCGATGATTTGATTGGGAATTCCCCCTGTGACAACATTAGACTCATTTTTGTCTAAAGCTTTCAAAGCATCTCGCACTACTTCCGCAGCAGGAACGAGTTTTTGCCCGCTGCTGGATGCCATAGCTTTCGGAAATTCAGCTACTGCAAAAAAGTCCGATTCTGTAGGCCCTGGACAAACGCACAAAACGCCAATTCCTAAATCTTTGTTTTCCGCCCAAAGTGCCTCGCTGAAACTTAAAACAAAGGCTTTAGTAGCAGCATACATTGCCAAGTACGGCATCGGTTGAAAAGCTGCGATGGAGGCAACATTGATAATATTTCCTGACTTTCGCTGCCGCATTCCCTGCAAAAATAAGTGCGAGAGTTCAACTAATGCTACAATATTTAGTTGCACCATTGTTAGTTGTTTCGCAAGCGGGCGATCGGCAAAAGCACCGTAATCGCCAAAACCCGCATTGTTCACCAACAAATCAACCGTCCAACCTTTTTTAACAACCGCGTCAAATACAGCAGTTGTGGCTCCTGGTGCGGTCAAATCTTGAACGATAATTTCCACCAAAATATTGAATTCCTGTTGCAGTTGAGCAGCTAGCTGTTGCAATTTGGCTTCGGAACGAGCTACCAAGATTAGATTGTGCTGGCGTTTAGCTAATTCGGCGGCAAATGCTGCGCCAATTCCGCCAGAAGCACCGGTGATTAAAGCAGTCGGCATGAACTTAATTCGGATTATTTGATATAAACTTTATATATTTTAACAATTATTTTGACGGGAACCTGTAAAATAACTAAAAGGGAATAGGTGAGTTTTATGGCGCGTCTTACCGATCGAGCTTTTGAAATTTTGCGGGCCGAAGTTGACAAGTGCGCGGCGGCTAATAGTCTAGCGGGTGAAGTGTACCGACGGATGGTAATCAAGCGGTTGGAGAAGTTACGATCGCAAAACGGCACTTTCGCCTCAAGAGAAGAAATCCGCGATACCTTCAAAGACGAATTTCCTAACTTCAGCGAACAAGCTCTCAAAGCTGCAGTCAAAGCCAACCGCCCGCCCGGATTGTTCGGTAAAATCATCTTTGCTGGGAGTTTGCTGGGAAGTGCTGCGGGGATAATTTGGCTGATTAACCTGCCTTTTCCGATGATTCGCTGGCCCGTGGCGAAAACAATGCCGATATTGTTGCTGCCGAGTTTTAGGAGTATGGATTACAATTACCGGCAGGCGATCGCCCTTGTGGAACAATCCGATCAACTGGTGAATAAAGCCACGGCTGTCGCTGATTTTGACTTGGGCGAAATTAAAGCAAAAGAGGCTCAAAAACACCTCGACGCCTTGCCAGTGTGGTTCCTCGGCTATTACCCAAAGAGGTACTGCTCTTTTTTTAGCTGCCGTTGGCGGTTTACACTCGATGAATTTCAAGCCGCCCGCAAAAATGTCGGGCGGATGGAGGCTCAAATTTTCCAGCAAAAAAATGCTTTTACTCAGTTAAATCAAGTCGAACAAACGCTAAAGGCGGCGAAACAGCAGTATCAGGAAGCAAAAACTGCCGCAGACAGACAAAAAGCGACGGTAAATTGGCAAAGTGCGATCGACCAACTCAATCAAATTCCCGGCGAAACCCTCGCAGGAGAAACCGCTAAGAAAACACTCAAAGCAGCAGAAAGAGACTTTCAAGCAATGGGCGGCGTCGCCACCGGTTCTGTGCAGGCTGACAACTTAATTGAAGCTGCCAAAGAATTTGCTCTCTCCGCCGCCGTCGCCTCCCAAAAACCTCCCCATCCCGCCGCACAGTGGGAGCAAATAGCAGAATTGTGGCAAGAAGGTATTAACAGACTGAAATTGATTTCTGTCGATAACCCTGGGTATCTCGACGCTCAAACCAAACTCGCTGAATATCAAAAAAATTTAGGAATTACCCAGATTAGACTGGAAGCAGAAAAAGATTCTACCACAGCTTTGCAAGCAGCTAAAAACTTGTTTGCCAACTTGCAAAAAGATGTGAATTCTCAAAATCCCGGTTACTCCCTCAGCCAGTTGCAACAAATTATCAATCAATTAGAATCCGTGAAACCCGGCACAACTGTTTATCCCGAATCCCAAAAATGGCTGCAATCTGCTCGCAAAAAACAGCAAGAATGGCAAAAAAATTAGCCCGTTGTCAGTTGTCAGTTGTCAGTCAACAGTTAACAGTCAACCGTCAACTAACAAATTACCAAGTCGGGTCAACATACAGATTAATTGTCACTTGCTTTCTCCCCGAAGGGATGCCGGAAATACAAGCACAAATCGTATCTCCGCCATCAATTTCTACTTCGCAAGCGTGACAAGAACCCATGAGACAGCCGGTAGGAATAGAAACCCCTGCACGTTTAGCTACATCTAGTAAAAGCTCTCCTGGTTCAGCTTCAACTGTCACGTTATCTGGTAAAAAACAAACTTTTGTCATTGAATTTGAACCTCAACTCTAACAAACAATAATCAACAGTTAACAGTTAACAGTCAACAGTCAACAGTCAACAGTCAACAGTTAACTAATTAACCTAAAATATGCTTGATATCTAAATGCTTTTCCACGGTATCTGCTAGAGAGTCTAACAGAGTTTCTCGGTGTTCTCGGTAATTAGGAATACCCGTAGGCAACGCGCGGAGTCCCCGCTGCTGCCGCAAGTGATTTAACCAAGCTCGCCGCCAAGCTCCGTTGTCAAAGATGCCGTGCAGGTATGTACCCCAAATTGATTGAGAAGTATTGACAATGCCTAAACTAGCATCGTCAAATAGCGGTTGAGTCAAATCTGACTCTAGGATTTGCGTTTTTCCTTGATGAATTTCGTAACCGGAAACTGGCAAACCCGGTTGAGGATAGTTAGATGTTACGATGCGTTGGCGGGCAATTTTGTTCGGTGCCATCGCAGTTTTCAAAGGCAGCAACCCCAATCCTGGAAATTCTCCCTTTTCTCCCTCAACCCCTTCTTTATCCGTGATACTTTGTCCCAGCATCTGAAAGCCGCCACAAACTCCCATGACTGTACCGCCAGCTACTAAATAATTTTGAATAGCTTTTGCCATACCTGTTTGGCGCAGCACCTGCAAATCGGAAATTGTAGTTTTAGAGCCTGGTAAAATCACGGCGTCTGGATGGCCTAACTGGTCTTTTGGGCTGACATATTTGACAGTGACGGAAGTTTCCGACTCTAGGGGGTCAAAGTCTGTAAAATTGGAAATTCGGGGCAGGCGGATGACGGAAATATTGATGTCGGTTTGAGCATTGGGAGAACGCCGATCGAGCAAATCGAGAGAATCTTCTGAGGGAAACACTTCGTCTATCCAAGGAATCACCCCAACTACCGGGATTCCCGTCCTTTCTTCTAGCCAAGTCAGGCCCGGATCTAAGATCGATTTTTGTCCTCGGAACTTATTAATAATAAATCCTTTAATTAAAGCTCGTTCGTCGGGATCTAGCAATTCCAAAGTACCGATAATGTGAGCAAAAGCACCGCCGCGATCGATATCAACTACTAGCAAAGTTCGAGCCTTTAAATATTTAGCTACCCGCATATTTGTTAAATCGCGGTGTTTGAGATTAATCTCAGCAGGGCTACCGGCTCCCTCACACACAATCATGTCAAATTCTTGGCCGAGAAATTCTAAAGATTCCCGAATAGCTTGCCAGCCGATATCGAAATACTGCTCGTAATATTGAGATGCTCGCACATTGGCGATCGCCCTGCCCTTGACAATTAATTGAGAAGTCATGTCTCCTTGTGGCTTGAGCAAAATCGGATTCATTTCTACCCAAGGTGCGACGCCCGCAGCCCAAGCTTGCACTGCTTGAGCGTAACCAATCTCTCCGCCGGCCGCTGTGACATAGGAATTCAGTGCCATATTCTGACCTTTAAACGGAGTTACCCGCCAGCCTCGCCGAGAAAAGATTCGACACAAAGCTGCCACGAGTAAAGATTTCCCTGCGTGAGATGTTGTTCCCACGACCATAATTGCTTTCATAATATTAAGGGAGAAGGAAGTTCGGCAACGCGCAGTGTAAGGGATTTAATATCTATTCCCGTTGCACCGTCCGTGATTGTTGATTGTTGAGTGTAAACTGCTGACTCGGAGTCTAAAAACTAAATGGTTGAGTGTTAACTGTTGACTCGATTTTATTATTCCGATGCAACCGGAAACGATATAACGGATTTAACGGATTTAACGGATGGATGTTGAGAGCCGAAGTCAAGCGTGAATAAGGAGGAAGGAAGAGGGCCTAAGTAAGAAGTAAGGAGTAAGAAGTAAGAAGGCAGAAAACAGAATCAAAAAAATTCTGGTTTCTACCTTTTGCTTTTTGCCTCAAGATAACGGCTTATCTTCGCCGGATACATTCTCAGACTTGGATTCATGGGCCGCTTGAGCAGCTTCTACTAGATCCGGAGGGGGGGGATTCGGGCGAATCAATTCCGGGTGTTCTCCCTCAGAAGATGGTTTTTTATCTGTTGATTCGATCGAGATCACTGATACTGAAACCGTTTCCACCTGCACGCTCAACCCAGGTTCTCCCGGTACTTCTATCTCTACAGGCGCTGCCATTTCCACCACAGTCATTTCTATCGATGCTGCAGGGGCTTCTGCTTCCGGTACGCCTGCTGCTGGTTCCGGTTCACCAACCGCAGCCAGCGGTGTCTGGGTTTCCAGAGATACAGCAGGGGCTTCTGCTTCTAGTACGCCTGCTGCTGCTTCCGGTTCACCAACCGCAGCCAGCGGTGTCTGGATTTCAGCGGACGATCGATCTTCGATCGGAGTTTCCCCTATTTTGTCAGAACTCGCGGTTTCTGTGGCCATCAAAAAGGCCATTGCTTCAACATCGTTGGGAAACGGCACTCCTTGGCTTGTTTCAACAGCAGTGTTGCTACTTTCGGCTGCCACTTCCGCAGCCACCTCGGCTAATTCGGATTCTAGAATTTGGTCGATACCGGGTGCAGGAGTTGCCGTTATTTTAGATTCAGGTGCGATCGATTCTGGAGTCACTGAAGGTTTTGGCGTCTGGGGGGTTGCATCAGACTTGTTTTTACCCGCACCTCTTCCCAACATACCGCCGAGACTATTTTTGATATTGTCGAACAGACTTCCGAAACCGCCGGATTTTTTAGCTGGTTTAGGAGGAGTAGGAGGAGTTGGGGCCACCGCCGCCGCTGCCGCTGCCGCCTGCGACTCTTTAACGGCTGTCCTCCATTCTGTTTCCTCGTCAAAATCATCTGCTTCTGGCTGCTGTGGAGGTTCTGGCTGAGCCTCTGCTGGCTCCACACTCGGTGCAACGGCTATTTCTGAAATTTCTAGAGGTAGAGGTAGAGGAGTGAAACTGCTGGCTAATTCTGCTGGGGTTGGTGAAGTCTCAGCAGCAGGAGTTTCGACTGAAAACACTGGTATTTCTGCAATTGCAGGTGGTTTCGAGTCGGGAATTGTCCAGTCAGGGGCGATCGCACTTTCAGTCGTCGGAGCGATCGAACTTTCAGCAATAATTTCAGCTATGGGGGGAATCGTCGGCTGTTCCTCTAGCTTTACCTCGCTCTTATCCAGAGTGGGTGCTGGAACCACATCAGTTTTCGGTTTGGGCGATCGAACAAACTTAGGTTTTTTCGCTGCAGGTTCTTGTTTCTTGGGAAACAAGCCCGCCAACAGTCCACCTGCAGCCCCCGGCAAAATGACCGACTGAGGAATCGGCGTTTGCTCAGCAACGGGCGTCACCTGCCGGCGCAAAGTCAGAGTTTCCCAGGCAAACCAGCCCAACATCGCCACGCCCGCCATTTGACCAAGCAGGAGAGCACCAGTAATTCGTCCCGCACAAGCCCATAAAATTAACGCATAAAAAAGCCCTACCCCGCTCCAGGTAAAATCACTTTTGCGGTGTACTTCTGGAAAAAAGAAGGCCGCCATGTAAATACTGAAGCTGCCTAGACCGACCGCCAACGCCAGAATGTATGCAAGCATCTTGTCGGTACCTCCGCTGTGTCAAATAACTTCTACGCGCTAATTCTACCTTTGAGAGAGACTCAACGGCTTCTTTCTCTAGGACAATTCTTGATTTGGGGGGAAGTTCGGCAACGAACCGATGTAAGGAATTTAACACGTTCAACCGATGTTGACGGTACAACTGCCAGGAAAGATTTCCCACTCTCCCCCAGTTCCCTAGGGTCCATCACCCCCTCTCCCCACACCCCCTATTCCCATCACCCCCTTCTCCGTGGTGATAGATGTCACTTAAACTATGCCCGTGCGATCGCACCAAGCGACTGAGGATGTTTATATGTTGTAGGTGTAAGAGGAATTATGCCTTAGGGCATATGTAATTGGAGACAGTGCCATGTTAGAAAAAGTATTATTAGCTGCTGGCTTAACCTTATCGCTTCAAGTATTTCCCGGACTTACCACTTCCGCGCCGTTACCGAAAAATTTGGTATTGCGATCGAGCGATCGCCCGGCTCAAACCCAGAAAGTTCCCATCGTTGCAGTACCTGCTGCCCTCAAGCCCAACGTCCAATCCTAATGATACGTGCCAGCTCATACGTGCAAGTGCGATCGGACTTAGGCAGAGCCTTTCTAATATTTTTTTCGAGCTGTTCTATTTTTTATGTGACTGTTCACAACTCATCAGTTTGTAGTCAGGGCTTTAGTCCTCATTAATATCACCTAATAAGGACTAAAGCCCTTACTACAAACCGCAGCCAAATAATTAGTAGCAGATAGAACATTAATTCCCATAACATACGAGACAAAACTCAACATTAGGTTCTGTCATAGACACATTCAAACCTTAAAAAACTTGGGAAACCTTGAATAAAGGCTCAAAATAGATATATGATGTCAGATTGAGCTCAAAGCTAATAAGCACATTGACTATTAAATCAAGGAAAGTGAAAATGGGACTTAGTGATATTCTCTTGAATGAAAACCACAGAGAAACTTTTGTTGATGACTGTGTAAAGTTGATAGACCAACAAGTTGCTGCAGCGTCAGGATTGGGTGGTATGGCTCTTAAAGCTGCCTACTCTACTGTCAAGGGGATACGGGCTGACTATTGCGCCCAAGTCGTCGATCAACTTCTGCCAGAAATCTCGATCGCACTCGATCCGATGTGGACGGAAGCCGTAAACAATGGCAACCCAGTCGAATATTTTGCTCAAAGAAAAGGTGAAGTAGCAGACGAATTGCTCCAGATAAGTGACAAAAGGGTCGAGAAAAGCACAAGAGGGATGGTTAAAGGCGCCTATGCCAAACTCCGCCCCTCAGCTAAGACTTACGTAGAAAAGGGAGTACCGGATTTAGCCCAAATTATTAATAAACATAGTGCGGCCTGATAAGTGAGCAACGGCTAAAAAACAGGATACCCAGATACCCGGATTCTTCCAGAAATCGGGTATCTAAAAGCAGACTTATTCGTAAGTTTGCAGTTAGGAGGGAGAGTCCTAATTTTATGCTTATCCATTGCCAATTACCCACTGATTTGCCGCCAATATTTTCAACATCGCCTGTCCGGTAATTCCCAACCCCAATAACATTACAAACATCGCACTAATCGCCGGCAGAAATTTGACTGCTGTTATCTGTTTGGGCAGTTTATCAAAATTTCGTTTGGCATAAACTAAGATTAATCCGATCGCACTCAGCACTAAAGCCAATCCCAAACTAAACGCTACCACTAGCGTCATTCCCAAACCAACATTGCCCAAAGCCGACGCGCTCAACAGCATCACCAAAGCGGAAGGACAAGGCAACAAACCGCCGGAAATTCCCAACGCTAATAAGCTTTTCCAAGTAATAGCAGAACCGTCAGTACCGGGCGGCAAATGCGAGTGAAGGCGGCCGTCGCCGTGATCGTGGTAGTGGTGAGATATATCGGGTTTTACAGGTTTAAATTCTCTCTCCCAACTTCCCCTAGTCAAAAGATTCACTGGTTCTTCACATTCCGCAGTAAGGACTTTACTCCTTAAAAACCAGTTTTTATTAAAATTTTTAGTTTTAATTTTTTTGAGAACTTCAGTCTTCACTACCAACCTAGTCTTAATTTTGGATAAGAGTAAGTTAAACCCGATTACGGCTACTAATAAACCAGAGATTAAACTCAGCCAAGGATCTAATTTTTCCGGGTCGATCAAGTTAGAAGCAAATAAAGTAATTCCGCCCACAGCAAACACGCCTGCAGTGTGAGTAATTGTAGTCGTCGCTGCTAGAAATAAAGCGTGTACCGGAGTAGCCCGCGAACCCACTAAATAAGCGCCGACTATGGTTTTTCCGTGTCCGGGCGACATCGCGTGCACGCATCCCCAAGCAAATGCTCCCGCTATTGCTAGTAAAAAACTCCAACCTGAATCCCAGATAGATTCCTTTCCTGCTAACAAAAACTCGCGGTTTTGTGGCGTAAACACAAAGCTTTTTACAGCACCCGCTTGCACAATCGTAGCTTGACAGCTAGCTGTCACTACTCCGGGCAAAAACAGATTGTAATTAATCCGCAATTTCTCTGGTTTGGAGATGGAAATCGAGTGATGTAAACCGGGGGTTTTATCTTGAGAAGGTGCGGGCCAGGTGTAGTCTAAAATTAAGGTGCTGTGGGTATTGGGCTGCTGGATTAAACTGGCGGTTTTAGCTGCTATTTCTAGCGGTTTTACTGCTACGGAGCCTTGAATATTGCTACTGTTGGTGAGGCGGATTTGTTGGCTAAAAAACTTTTCTAGCTGTGTTTGGTGGCGGCGAACTTCAGCAGGTTGTAGCTGGCTGTCTCGATTGTCGTCGGCGAAGTTTGTTAAGCCGGTTGGGAAAGTTAATGTTACTTCGGTTTGCAAATCGTTGACTACTATTTCTGCTACGGATAAGTCTGACCAGTGCGAGTAAACTGGTCGGGTTGAGGTTGTTAGTAACAAGGAAATTGTCAGTAAAAATAGGAGGAAAAATTTTGCTAGTCGGTTCATTTTGTACTGCATAAATCCCGGTTTTTTTAGTAATTTTTGGATAAATTATTTGTTTTTGTTGTGATTTTTCCAGCGCGCTTACCCACAAGCCCGCCGGGGATTGAAATCCCCGTCTCATAGCGAAAGTCGGTTAAAACCGACTGAATAGCTAATCAAATTCAACAATTGTGCATTTCAGTCCTATGCAAGAGGACTTAAGCTTTGAGCCAGGGGTTTCAACCCCTGGCGGATTGACGGAATGGTGAACTTGGCCGAATGGCTGCTATTAGCTAATCTCAAAATTCATAACTTCCCAAACCCAATGCTTGGCGGGCTCGATCGTCAAAACTCGGGTCAATTTCCTTGGACTTTTGAAAATAAGCGCGAGATTCAGCATCCTTACCTAAAGTCCGGGCGATCGCACCAGCCCGGTAAAACATACCCGCATCCCGAATGCCCGATCGCACTATTTCGGCCATCACTCGATCGGCCTTTTGCCATTCCCCAGCACTCGAAAGCGCCCAAGCCAAAGTATCCAGCGTCACAGCATCCCGCCGAATTTTCACCTCCTCCTGCATTAACGCCAGCGCTTCCGCGACATCCTGCGATCGACCTTTTTCCAGCAGCAAACTTGCCAAATCGCGCCGGTGCCCAAAACCGCCCGATCCAGAAACCTGTTCCTGTCGCAGCCCAGCTTCTGCTTTGTCCCGAAGTCGCCGGGATTCGATCGCATCTCCCTGCAAATCCTTCACCCTCGCCATACCGCGATCGACAATGCGATCGAACACAGTCTCAACCGGGCCAGAATAGGCAGAAACCTTGCTGTAATAGCCTTCCGCTTCCCGATAATTGCCCTGTCGCGTCTCCAAATCCGCCAAATAAATCAGCGCCAGCGGGTATCGCGGCACCAACCGCAGCGCTTCCAAAAACAGCGCTTTCGCCTGCACAAACTGCCCGCGACGCGCGTAAAATCGACCCAAGAGCGATCGAACCCGCGCCGAACCAGCAACCTCTCCCGGTTCCTCCGCCGCCATTGCTTGGCGGTAATCCTGCAAAACCTCAGCATCTCGGCCCTGAGACTCTCTCACTAAAGCTATCAAAGTGAGAGAACCTAAGTTAGGAATCCGGTTAACTAAGGCTTCTGCAGCTGCATTTGCCTCGCTCACTTTTCCCATCGCTAAGTGAGATGTAACTAAAAGGGCGATCGCATCTTCATTGTCAGAACCCGCCTGTTTAGCAAAGCGCAAAGCAGTAGCAAAATCGTGTCTTGCCTCAGCAATTCGAGCTAAAACTAACAGCGCACCTTGGTTGTCAAAAGGCAAATCGGCGATCGACCTTTGAGCTGCTTGTTCTGCCAATAAAAACCAACCTCCCTCCCCAGTAGCGCGCGCCATTTTTAAATAAGATCCCGCCAGTGCCGCCCGGTTCAAACCGCTGCGGGAATCAACAGCCAACCGCTGCTGGTAAAAAGCAATCTCTTGCTGAATTGCTTCCTTTTGATTGGGATTATTTCTCAAACTTTCCGAAAAATGATAGCGGTAATTAGTATCGAGATTTTCGGGGCTTTTGTTAGAAAATTTATCGGAAATAAAACGCAAATTAGGAGGTAAATTCACTAATACCATCCCAAATAAAGGAACTACTATCAGCAGCCACCACCAAAAACTATCCGATTTTATTTCCTGTTTAATTTTAGTTTTCATACATCCGCGTTAATCATCGTTCATCTGCGGTTAAAAAAAGTATTTTCGATATGTCATTAGCCAATAATCAATAACTAATGACTAATGACTAATGACTAATGACTAATGACTAATGACTAATTAGGCGAAGGCACATAAGGAAAATTCGCTTCTACAGGTTTGTGTCCCTGAGCCGGATTTCCCGGAGTTCCGTTATATGAAACGTTATCGCTAACCGGAGAACCCACCAAAGCTCCCAGAGTGATATCAATAACGTCGTCCGTCAGCATACGACCTCCGATCAAACTTCCTTGAGAATTTGTAGCGCTAGCGTAGCCGCTGGGTTTTGTGGTATCGATCCGCATGACATCGGGTAAGAAAGCTCCGGCGATCGCATTTGGATCGACATTATCCCGACCGTCCAAAAGATCCACAGCATTCAGAGTAGCAACAGCTTCCTGCCGCACCGGAGCAGCAGCAGCGCTCAAATCCAATCTCGGAGGAATATTATTGAATGCTTCCAGATACTCGGGAGTAACTATCAAACCCTCATTAATTGCAGGTCTTGCCAAACGCTCGAATTGTTTGAAACCGCCAGCTCCATCCCGGATCGAAATTGTTGACCAAACATCAAAAACATTCGCCCCAGTTCCGGCTTGCAAAAACGCTTTCGGAACGCGCACGGCAATTGTATTGACGTTGTAACCTTTAGTAAAGTCGATCGCTTGACTCGGTTCTTTAAAAGCAGTGCGCGGCCCAGTTCCCAAAGCTGCAGCGCGAACTCGGAAAAATTGTTCGACATCAAAGAAAAACGGGTCTTCCCGCAACCCTGCAAATACAGTCAAGTTAGAACCGGCCACAGGTACTGTATTCAAAACAGGATTAGAATTCAGCGGAGTTGTGGCAATTAGGCCGCCGTTAACTGTAGTCTTAGCAACAGTCTCCGAGCCACCGCGAATAGCAGTCACAGCCACTGCCTGCATACCTCTATTGTTAGGCGGACTGAAGGCAAAGCGCAAGACAATATCGGCGCGTCCAGTCGCGGGAGAATTCACGTCACCTACCTGCGTGATGTGAACTTGGTAGAGAGCAGTAGGGCTGAAATAATATTGATAGCGAGCTACAGACCTGGGATTTGAATTCAGGATAAATACTAAATCTCCCTCGGCGGCCCCAGAATTTTGGTCTTTTTCCCGAAATACGTAGAGGTCAGTTAAATTGACAGCGCGACCTTTGATATCTACTTCGCCGTCGTCGTGGTCGGAAGCGACAATTATTCCTGGAGTTAATAGAGCAATTAGAGCTACTTCAATAGCTAGTATGATTCGGCCAATTTTTTTTGTGAGCTTCACTGTTAGCACCTTTATTTCAATGATATTTTCGCACAAATCAATGGTAAATAACCCGCATTCGCGGGTTTTACTTTTGTAGCAACAGGTTGAAATTTGTCAACCTGTCGGGCTTTTGCGCTGTTGCTGAGCCTTCTCCTATTGGTGGTATACGAAGGTTTCGCAATTTTGGATCTGTGCTGCAAGATTAATTTATGTAAAAAAGTGCGTTATTGAGGATTTATTCGTTCCCAGGCTATTCTTGGGGATGCCTGCTGGGACACAGAGCCTCCCTCCATCCAGTGGAGCCAGAGCCTCGCTTATATGGGTTCCCAGGCTCTTCTTGGGAGCGAGGGGACAAAGATAGGGAACGAGTGGATAGCGCCGTTTTGACTGTTCAAGCTCAGGGCATTTCTTCGTTCTGCATAAAGCGGATTGCTAAGTCTCAAAAAAATCACTAATTCGGTGATAAAATCCAAGATGACTTGGGATTTTTACAATTCAAAGCACGACAAAATTAGCCCGAAAAGGCATACTCTAGCTTGTACCCCCAACTTCAAACTTACAATTATGTTCTGTAGGGATATACGCCGAATTTTTTATTTTGGATCTGTGCAGTCAAAACAAAAATTTTCGGTACACTGAGATGACAGGCCAGAAGTCAGGCGATGAATCGCTGCTTTTAGTGCAGATTGCCCGGAAAGACCAAACGGCATTAGCTAAACTTTACGATCGCTACGGTCGCCCAAGTTACGCTCTCGCTTACAAAATCCTGGGTTCGGTAGAAGAAGCTGAAGAAGTGGTAATCGATGTTTTTTCCCAAATTTGGCAAAAAGCAGCAACTTACGATCCTTCTCGCAGTCGAGCAGATACCTGGTTGTTCATGCTTACCCGCAGTCGTTCCCTCGATCGGCTCCGAGCTGTGCAGCGAACAGTCCGGGCTGCTGAAGCTTGTCTGGAAGAGGCTAAAGTACCCATCTCTAGCGTTGCAGAACCGATGGAAGATGCAATGTTTAAAGAACGCAGGGAACAAGTCAAAGCGGCCTTAGAAAAACTGCCAAAGGAACAGCAACAGGCGATCGAACTCGCCTACTACCAAGGGCTGACTTGCGCGGCTATCGCAGCTAAAACTGGTATCCCGACAGGTACAATCAAAACCCGAATTCGGTTGGGTATTTCCAAATTGCGTCAAGCTTTGAGCGAACAATTTTAGATGATCCAAAAACCCAAGTTAAGTTGTTTAACATCAATCTAAAATTGTGCCATCTCCAATCATCCATCTTGAGTGCGAGGGCAGCAGACAATCTAAAATTTAAAATCAACTTAGGCGGAATTACAATTATTCGCGAAAAACAGATGGAAATGATGCCAGACGAGGAATATAACATCCTTGCAGCCCTTCAAGCTCTCGATATCCTCGACGAGTCAGAACCCGGCGCATTTGCAGAGAAATTGAAAGAGTCCGCAGAACTTAAAAGTGAATTAGCTGCTTTGGAATCAACAATTGCCGCGATCGCCTACACAGCCCCCCCAGTTCCCGTCGCACCAGACCTCAAAAACCGCCTGTTCCAGCGCATAGCCGAACAGCAGCCAACTCCGACAGAATCAGTCAATTTAAAGCCCATTGTGACCTCCCCAACGGAGAACAATACTCCATCTTTAATCGTGCGATCGCACGATGTCAAATGGAAATCTTATGGAGTTCCGGGAGTTTCGTTCGGCAAGCTTTACATTGACAAAAAAAAGCGCGAACTTACCTGCTTGATGCGACTAGAACCTGGAGTAACATTTCCCCTGCACCGACACGCTGCCTCGGAGGAAGTGCTTGTATTAGAAGGAGACTTAATTGTAGAAGGGGAAATTTGCCATCAAGGCGACTACATTCGATCGGTTCCAGGTTCCACACATTCGCCCCTCACACGAGGGGGATGTTTGCTGTTAATGAAAACTTCCCTAGAGAACGAAATGTTCGTCTGATATTATTTTTGTTGAATTGCCGACAGCTTGGAGGGCGGGTTTATGTAGATTTTTAGTTATAAGTATAGATGGTTGGTGAAACCCGCCCCTACAATTATTTCGGTTAATTTACCGGACACGCTCTAACTCAATAACGCCATATTGCTCCGCATTAGGCGGTTAATAATTCCAAATATATCACGTAATTCCCATGCTAAAATACTCCTGTTTAACTGCTGTTCTGTCCGCCGTTATTATACAATTTGTACCCAGCAACCAAAGCGCGATCGCCCAAGAACGCGAAGGATGTTTTCTTGTCAATTCAGCGGGCGAAGTAATTAACTTAAATTTGTTGTGTTCGCCTCAAGAATCAGACATTAAGCTGACAGGAAACGATGGGAAATTTCTCGAAGACTACAAACGCTTAGCAAAAAGCTACTCTCCCGAAGCCACTGATAATTTACTGCAAGCAATCCAAAGGGCGCCCGGTCAAAAAATTGCGGCCGCTAAAAGAATGTGTGCGGAAGCAAAATCTGGAGTTTCTCTGCCGGAAGTTAAATTAAGAGCGATCGGGCAAGCTGTCAGTATCGAAAATCCCACTGTCAAAGAAAGTTTTCTTGCGGATGCCGATATTATTACCACTCTTGCCGCCAACCATTATTGCCCGGAGTTAGCCAGTAAGTAATATCATGAAATTTGGAGAGACACGCTAAGCGAGCATCTCAGTTTTGCTTTTACTATCCGTGTGCGATCGTCCGCCTCCCACTCCTAAAAAATAATTGTTACAAAACTGAGATGCTTCCCACGGTAATGCCGCGTCTCTACTGGCAGCAACGATCCATGAAATTACCGGACATGAAACATTTAAAATCAAGTTCCGCCGACTTGCGGGATTTATTCAAAGACAGCATTACAGTTAAATACCTCGCGGAACCGCTGAAAGCTGTCCCCGCTTGCGAAGACGCAGCCAAATTGCGATCGTGGATGGAGGCCCGCGATTTTGACGTGCTCGGTATCGAAGAAAACGGTACGGTTTGCGGCTATGTAGAACGATCGCACTTAATCACAGGCAAGTGCAGCGACTACCAGCAAATTTTTCACCCCTCAGAATTAATCGCCGCTGCCACTCCTTTGATGGAATTGCTGCCGCTGCTGCGAGAAAAACCGAGATTATTTGTATTAGAAAGCAACAGGATCAACGGTATCGTTACCTGCGGCGATTTGCAAAAAGCACCGGTGCGGATGCTGCTGTTTGGATTGGTGACGCTTCTCGAAATGAATTTATTGCGAATCGTGCGGATTTACTTTCCCCAGGATTCTTGGCAAAAATTGCTTAAGGGCGATCGCATCTTAGCAGCAAAACACCTGTGGGAATTGGGGCGATCCCGAAATGAAGCGATTGACTTAATCGATTACCTGCAATTCTGCGACAAGCGAGATTTAATCCTCACTTCTGCTGAAATAGTCGATCGACTGGGGCTCAAATCCAAACGCTACGGGGAGCGTTTTTTAAAGTCAGCAGAAGCATTGAGAAACAAATTAGCTCACGCTCAAGATTTAATTAACGGTTCTTCTTGGCCGGAAGTAATTTTTTTAGCCCAGGAAATAGAAGCGCTTTTGCAGCGTTGCGAAGAAATTGAAATGACCACACCTCATGAAACAGAAAGCCTTTAATCCTAGTCTCTTAGAGAGAAATTTTGTTGGTTGAGTCGCCCTTTCAATCCCCTATTTCGATAGAGGAAGGTGCGCCGAAGCGCACCCTAAATTTAGTTTTTAATTTTTAGTTTCCTGTTAGTATACTGAGGAACCCAGCCTTGAGCACTGGTGTAATACTGCAACGCTTTCAAGTACAGCGACGGAGTGAGATAAAACCAATGTTCGGTATTAGCCGGCACTTTAATGTATTCTTCAGCTTGCAGCATTAATTGTACCTGAGAGCCGTTAGAATACACAAACCCAAAAACGCATTCCCCAGCTAAAATGTGAAGAACTTCTGCATCTGTGTGGGTATGAGTGCGATCGCTTTGAGTCATCAGCGCGTAAATCTGTTGCGAACCTGGATGCAGCACTTTTAAGTCGCACCACTGATATCCGCTGGCGCGCTTGAACTGTTCAAACTCGCTATTAAATGCTGCGAGAATCTGCTGTTTTTCTGTAACATTGAGAATGTCTTGAACGAGCAGTTCTTGAAACGCCGGATTTTCGTTGGTGGGCAGAGAATCGATCTCAATATTTAAAACGGCCAGTTGACTCGCGATTGCCCGGATATCCGTATATGTTCTACCGTCTTCTAGTTGCAGAACAGCCATATTACCACCTAATGTGTTGAGCTTTGAGGGAAATTTAGTTTCCATTTTTAAGCTGCTGTTTTAAGCTTTGGTCAAAAACTAAACTCCTGCTTATTTTCAATAATAGCCGATCGCTAAAATTCCATGTCCTGCCTCGCCAATCATCAAAGCAATACCACTCATCAAATAATTTGGTGGCTTTTTTAACTTTTATTTAATAACATTTACTGGAGTTAATATAAGGTGCACCATAAGCACCGCAAAGCTTAACTAAAAACTCAAAACTTTCAAATCAGCATTCCCGCGATACAAGCAGTCATAAAACAAGCCAAAGAGCCAGCAATCATCGCCCTCACGCCCAACCTCGCCAAATCGCCTTGCCGCGAAGGAGCCATCGCGCCAATTCCCCCAATCTGAATCCCGATCGAACCAATGTTAGAAAACCCGCACAAAGCATAAGTCGAGATAATTTGCGCTCGTTCAGAAATCGCCTGTTGTTTCACCAATTCCATCAAATCTAAATAAGCAACAAACTCATTCAAAATCGTTTTTTTTCCCAAAACAATCCCCACCTCTGCACAATCAGCCCAAGGCACCCCCATCAGCCAAGCAACCGGAGCCATCAAATAAGCTAAAATTAATTCTAGCGACAACTGAGGCAAACTAATTAGCCCTCCAAACCACCCCAAAAGCGCATTAAAAAAAGCCAACAAACCCAAAAAAGCAATCAGCATAGCGGCCACATTCGCCGCCAATTTCAACCCGTCGCTAGCACCCGAAGCCGCCGCATCCACCGCATTAGCATAAACCTTTTCCACCTTCACCTCCACCCCCCCAGCAGTCAGCGACTTTTCAGTTTCTGGGTACAGCAATTTAGAAATAGCCAAAGCTGCTGGTGCAGACATCACCGACGCCCCAATTAAATGTTGAGCCGGTACTCCAAAAGAAATATAAGCTGCCATGACTCCGCCGGCAATTGTGGCAAATCCTCCCGTCATGACAGCATGGAGTTCCGAGAGGGTCATCGCCGCCAAATAAGGTTTAATTAACAAAGGAGCTTCTGTTTGCCCGATAAAGATATTCCCTGCACAAGAAAGCGTTTCTGCGCCCGAAGTTTTCATGGTTTTCATCATTAACCAGGCCACTGCTTGCACAACTCGCTGCAAAATGCCGTAGTGATAAAGTAGGGTGATAAACGAAGAGAAAAAAATGATAGTCGGCAGCACTTTAAAAGCGATAAAGTGTTCGGCAAAATTGTCTCCAAATATAAACTTTGCCCCCGCATCCGAAAAATTGAGAAACTGCGTCACCAAATCTCCCAAAAATTTAAAGACAGCCAAACCAGGAGCAGTTTTGAGAATCAAAATAGCAAAAATTAGCTGTAAAGCAATTCCCCACAATACGGGCGGCCACTTGACAGCGCGCCGATCGACTGAAAAGGCGTAGGACAAACCGACAAAAACAGCTAACCCGAATACAGAAATAAGTCGTTCCATTTAGCAATTTTTAGAGAATGGGCAGCAAGCATTTATCGTTACCAGGCTCTGCCTGGTAATCCAAATTAACAGTCCGATGGTACTTTATCTCGTTTCCGGAGGTCGCCATGAGTTCGCGGCGCGGGCTGCACAGCCCCGGAGGGCGTATAATACACGATGCAGCCCGATCGCATACAATCCCAGCCAGTTTGGCTTACAATAAAAGGCTAAACCTCAAAATTACGGCGCAGCCTAATTGCTGCTACTTTTATGTCTCTACCTATAGTTGCTATTATTGGACGCCCCAATGTAGGCAAATCGACGATCGTCAACCGTTTAGCCAATACCCAAGACGCGATCGTCCACGACGAACCAGGAATCACGCGCGATCGCACTTACAGACCAGCATACTGGGGCGATCGGGAATATCAAGTCGTAGACACCGGCGGTCTAGTATTCGACGACGAGACAGAATTTCTGCCTTTAATTCGCGAACAAGCAATGGCGGCCCTCGCAGAAGCCAGCGCAGCCATTTTCGTAGTAGACGGACAAACCGGGCTCACCGGCGGCGACGAATCGATCGCATCTTGGCTGAGACTGCAAAAAGTCCCCGTCATTCTCGCCGTCAACAAATGCGAATCGGAAAATACAGGACTCACCCAAGCAGCCGACTTTTGGCAATTGGGACTGGGAGAACCTTACCCAATTTCCGGCATTCACGGTAACGGCACCGGCGAATTGCTTGACAAATTAATAACTTATCTTCCCACCGAAGTATTACCAGAAGTTGAGGAAATTAAAGTAGCAATTATCGGTCGTCCCAACGTCGGCAAATCGAGTTTGTTAAACGCATTTCTCGGAGAAAACCGCGCTATAGTCAGCCCGATTTCCGGCACAACCCGCGACGCGATAGACACCATAGTAGAACGCAACGGTAAAACCTACCGCCTGATCGACACAGCCGGAATACGCAAAAAGAAAAACGTCGAATACGGCGCAGAATTTTTCGGGATCAACCGCGCTTTCAAAGCCATCCGCCGGGCCGACGTAATACTGCTAGTAATTGACGCAATTGACGGCGTTACGGATCAAGACCAAAAATTAGCCGATCGCATCAGCGAAGAAGGTCGAGCCTGCATCATAGTCGTCAACAAATGGGACGCCGTTGAAAAAGACTCCGACACCATCTACGAGTACGAAAGAGAAGTAAGAACCCGACTTTATTTCCTCGACTGGGCAGAAATGATTTTTGTTAGCGCCATGAGTGGACAGCGAGTTGAAAAAATCATTGAATTAGTAGACAAAGCCTCCGACGAACACAAACGTCGCGTCCCTACCGCCGTGATTAACGAAGTCATAGAAGAAGCCACAAGCTGGCACTCAGCCCCAGTTACCCGCCAAGGAAAACAAGGCAAAATCTATTACGGTACTCAAGTGCGATCGCAGCCACCGACAATTGCGCTGTTTGTCAACGATCCCAAACGCTTCACCGAAAATTACCGCCGCTACATGGAAAGCCAATTTCGCAAACACCTCGGCTTTACCGGTACACCAATGCGGCTGCTTTGGAGAGGCAAAAAAGTTCGTGCTACAGAAATGAGCACAACAAATAGAGCACTGCGCGTCAAGTAATTTTCGATTTTCGATTCAATAAAAAAGGCTCTTCCTTACTTAGTGTGCAAAACTATTAGTTTAAGTAGTTAAAACCAAAGCTATGTATGAATCGAAGAAAAAAATGGCTCCAAATTAACTAAAGTAAGACCGGAAATCCTGGTTGTGTAAAAATTTAAGCCATTAATTTCAGATAAATTAGCACACTAAGTACGGAAGACCCATAAAAAACGCAATTTAACGATCAAAGCAAATTGCGTTTTTTTCTATTCTTTTCTCTTCCTTCTCTTGTCTTGCTTCGCGTCCTTCGCGTCTTCGCGGTTCAATAAATTAGTATTATTAATAATCGACAATCTAAAATCTAAAATCGTCAAATGGACTTACTTCGATCGCTCCCCATAGGACTTTACCTAGAACAACCCCTAACCTGGCTTCACCGGCTAGACTCCCGCGTAAAATTAGCTTGGTTGATGACATTTCTGATTGCGCCAATACTCGCCAATCCCATCTGGCGGTTGATGCTAGTAGGAATGTTAATCGTACTGACACTAACAGCAGCAATTCCCTTGCGCGTGTGGAAACAGCAAATGGGAGTGCTGCTGCTATTCTGCCTTTTAGTATTTTGCCTGAGCGCGATCGCCCCCGACGGACTCCGCTCAGAACACCAGCCCCGCATCCCCGCCGACGAATTAACCTTTTCCCAACAGCCCGCAACCCTTCCACCCCGTCAAGAGCCCAAACCCTGGTACAAACCTTTTAACTTAGGCTCAAACTCCCAAATCCCCAATACCAAAGCCCAAAGCCCAAATCAACTCCCCCAACCCACAAACTACCGTTACGTTGTATTCAAACAAGGCCCGATTAAAATCACCCGCCAATCCCTAGATTTAGCTATCAACGTCAGTACCCTATTTTTCACAGTAATTTACAGCACCAACCTCTACCTTCTCACCACAGCCAGCGAAGAAATCACCGCCGCGATTGAAAACTTAATGCAGCCTCTGCGCCGCTTGAACTGGCCAGTCACCGAAATAGCGCTAACATTAACTTTATCTTTGCGGTTCATTCCCCTAGTATTGGAAGAAATACAAAATTTAGTGCGATCGGTCAGAACCCGAGCGATAAACTGGAAAAAACTCGGATTTCGCAGCGCAGCTCAAGTGTGGTTGATGATAGCCGAGCGGCTGTTAGAAAACTTGCTCCTGCGAGCTGAACAAATTGCCAGCGCCATGAAAGTTCGCGGCTTCACCAGTCCCGATCGACACCGTGTAGAATGGCACCAGTTGCACTTGAAAATCCGAGACTGGATCGCCCTCGGCTGCTTGCTCGTCCTCTGGAGCGCCCGCTTGGTTTGGGGTTGGGACAGTTAAGATTTTAGATTTTAGATTTTAGATTTTAGATTGATTAGATTTGAGATTGAAGAATATTAAAAAATTGGGAATGACTGATGAAGCTGGTCGTTTGGATCACGGGTCTAGATTTGAGTAAGTTTTGTCTGGTGCGCGACAGTCCTGCTAAAGTAATGGAGACAAATATTTAGAGAACCAAGACCTTGAACATCTATCTTGGGACAGATATCGTATATGTTCCGCGCATACAAGCCGCATTAGATCGGTTTGGCGATCGCTTCCTCGAAAAAGTTTACACGCCCGCCGAACAAAGGGATTGTAGGTCACTAAATTCTCAACACAGCAGCATTAAAGGTAAAATGAATCGAGTTTCCTGCAACCAACTAGCGGGGCGCTGGGCAGCAAAAGAAGCCGTTGTCAAAGCTCTAGGCACGGGATGGCGGGGAATACGGTATGCAGATGTGGAGATTCGGCGCTCCGAAAACGGTGCTCCAAACGTCCAACTGCACGGAACCGCAGCAGCACGAGCCTCTGTTTGGGGAAATTGCCAGTGGCAATTGAGCCTCAGCCACGACGGAGACTATTGCACGGCTACGGCTATCGCCCTTTGTACCCCGCCGTCAAACAACGCCGTCGGGCGATCGAGCGAAACTAAAATCTAAAACCTAAATCTTTAATCTAAAATTGATCGATTGTGAGTGTGAATGACTACCGAAACTTACCTGAATCATCCAAACTTTGGGCTCCTCTTCAGGGTATCCCAGGTTGAAGACAGCCAAGAATTATTTACCACCCTATACGCCCAGCGCCTGTTTTTTTTGGTGACAAACGGCCCTGGCGGGCTGAGATTTGAACCAATCAGTCGCTCCGACGCTCGCCTCATGGTCGAAATTCGCCTGCGAACCCTGCGTCGCAGCGGTCAATATCAGGAGTACGACCAATTGCAGACCATTCACCAGCGCACCTTTCAATAGCGAAAATCAGTAACTTGGTAATTGGTAACTGTCTTAATTTTCCTTCCCTCCCGTTCCTAGCGTTGAGCACCCATGACCATTGCCTCTCGAATTAACAGCATTCGCCAACACTTGCCCGAATCAGTGCGGTTAATTGCCGTTACCAAACAGGTACCAACTGATGCTATCCGGGAAGCATACGACGCCGGTATCCGGGATTTTGGCGAGAGTAAGGTTCAAGAGACTGCCGACAAACAAAGCCAACTGCAAGATTTGCCGGATATCAACTGGCACTTGATCGGCCACTTGCAAGCCAACAAAGCCGCCAAAGCCCTAGAGCATTTCCAGTGGATTCATTCTCTAGACAATTTAAAAATCGCTCAGCGACTTTCGCGCTTGGCGGGCGAACAGTCGTGCTCTCCCCAAGTCTGCCTGCAAGTCAAAATGTTGCCCGACCCGGACAAATACGGCTGGACCGTTCCAGAACTGCTTGCCGACCTTCCAGAACTCAACAAATGTCAGCATATCAAAATTCAAGGTTTGATGACAATACCCCCACAGGGGTTAAATGACTCGCAAATCCTAGAATTATTTAACAGCACCCGCGAACTTGCTGACAAAATCCAACAGCAAAATTTGTCCTGCATTCAAATGCAGCAGCTCTCGATGGGGATGTCGGGAGATTATCATTTGGCAATTCAAGCAGGTGCTACTATGGTACGGCTAGGACAAACCTTATTTGGCTCTAGGAGGGGATAAATAATTCAAATCTTCTAATAAAGACAATTTAGGTTAAATATATAGTAGTCAGCCACCCGCGACTAACGCGCGACGCGAGTATAGTCGGGGCAGCAAAGTCGTGAAGGAGAGTGAATCATGAATATTTTTTCTAAACTGCGAGATTTTGTAGGCATCAACAATGAGCCTGAGTACGATGACGTGTACGACGAAACCGAAGGGGAGCGCTATCAGAACTTCTACCCAGCGCCTGAACCGAACCCCGCTGCCGTCGCAGCAGCCGAAGAAGAACGTCGTCAAAATCGTAGAATGCGAGAGCGGTCAGTAGTAGGATCGACAGGTATGGATGTCGTTGCACCAACCGGGGGAGTAGGGTCAGTAATGAATAACGTGATTGGAATGCCTGGAGCTATGAACGGGATTTCGGAAGTAGTAGTAATGGAGCCGCGCACTTTTGAAGAGATGCCGGCAGCAATTCGAGCGCTTAAGGAACGGAAGTCTGTGGTTTTGAACCTGACGGTGATGGACCCAGACCAAGCGCAAAGAGCTGTGGACTTTGTGGCGGGCGGTACTTATGCCCTGGACGGTCATCAAGAGCGAATTGGCGAAAGTATTTTCTTGTTTACGCCTAGCTGCGTGCAGGTGAGAACTCAGTCTGGTGTGGTTCACGAAGTGCCTCCTGCTCAAGGACGCCCTCGTGCTGCTGCTCCTGCACCGACAGTCTGGCCGGCAGAACAAGCTCCAATCGCTCAGTAGTCAGTAGTTAGTAGTCAGTTGACAGTGGTGAGTAGTCAGTAGTCAGTAGTCAGTAGTCAATAGTTAACAACTAATAACTGTGGAATAAACACTGCGGATTAATAACATTAGCTAACAACTAAGTAACCAATGACAACTGACAACTGACAACTGACAACTGATAACTCAAAAGTGACAAGTGACAACTGACTAATGACTAACATAAAATTTGGTACCATCGGCGGCGGGGTAATGGGAGAAGCTCTCTTATCCCGCTTAATTGCACAAAAAGTTTATTTGCCTTCTGAAATATTGGTGAGCGACCCACAACTTCAACGCCGCCAATTTTTGACGGAAACCTACGGGATTGGAACAACAGCCAGCAATCTAGAAGTTGCTGCCGCTACAGAAGTGCTGTTTTTGGCGATTAAACCGCAAGTTTTTGATACGGTAGCTTTGGAATTGGCCGTGGCGGCCGATCGCCAACAGGGCAATAATGGAGAAACGGCTAATTCTGAGCCAGAAGCGCTGGTAGTGTCGATTTTGGCAGGAGTGCCACTGAGCAAGCTCGAACCAGCCTTCCCGGGGCGGGGAGTGCTGCGTGTGATGCCGAATACCCCAGCAACGGTAGGAGCGGGAATGAGCGCGATCGCCCCTGGAAAACTCGTTCAACCGCCTGATTTAGAATTGGTAAAGCGCATCTTTCAGGCCGTAGGAGAAGTGGTAGAAGTACCTGAGAGTATGCTGGATGCGGTGACAGGGCTTTCGGGTTCCGGGCCTGGTTATGTAGCAATTTTGATTGAGGCCTTGACAGATGGCGGAGTTTGTGCAGGTTTGCCACGGGCGATCGCCTCTCAATTAGCTTTGCAAACTGTATTCGGTACGGCGAAGCTAATGCAAGAAACGGGAATGCACCCAGCCGAATTGAAAGATCAAGTTACAAGTCCCGGCGGCACGACTATTGCGGGAATTGCTAAATTAGAGAGTAGCGGCTTTCGATCGGCACTGATCGAAGCAGTGAAAGCAGCTTGTTTGCGTTCTCAAGAATTAGGGAAATAACTCAGGAATGACGCCCAGAAACAATCAGAAATGAGTTCAATCGCACTTTAAACCTGCCGCTGCCGCTGTCGGATACTTGACGGGAACAAAAGCTACACCGAATTGTTCTTTTCGACACTTGACAATATGTACCAATTCGCTGGGGGGATTTTTGCGATCGCCATTCTTTCCAAACTGAATAGTTCCTGTTCCTCCTTCCACAATAAAATTCGGAAGAGAAAGCGTTTTTTGCATTCCTTCGCGGCTGGGTTGCTGCTGCATTTCCATTGCCTTAATCAGTGCAATAGTTGCATCGTAAGCTAAGGCGGTATCGGTATTTACCGTTCCTCCCCACAACTTTTGAGCCTGTTGAGGAAATTTTTTATTAACACTGCTTAAGGGATGCCAGGGGACAGACACGATTAGTTTTTCAAAAGATTTTAGCTGGGATACGGCTTCCAAAGTTCTCCACTTGTAGAGTACCCAAATTCCGGCTATCCAATTGCGATTGCCGTTGGCTTTAACCATTGCGATCGCGTTATTTAATGAATTAGTAATTTGACCGTCTGGAGATAACACGATCGCAGTTTCCCCTGTGCGCTGGATTTGATTTAAAGCTGTTTGGGCGTTGAATTCATTTTTGGATAAATCAAACTCGCGACTTCTGACTATTTTTGCTTTTTTGTCATCTTGAAACTGCCGTTTGAAAGCTTGTGTAAAATAAGAACCAGACGAACTGCCGGGATTGTATAAAACTGTCGCTTGATTTTTGCCTACTGACCGCAGATACTTTGCTAAAGTTTGAGCAGCAAACCGACTAGAATAGGATGTGCGAAAGAAAATTTTTCGATGCTTTTCTGTCAGTTCTTCCGTTGTGCTTCCCGGAGAAATCAAAACCAGGTTATTTTGGTCATAAATATCTACCGCTGATAGGGTAATTTCGCTGGCATAGTGACCGACTACTCCTAAAATATCCGGCTGTTTAACCAGTGCATTTGCTGTTTTAATGGCCTCTGTTTTGAGATTTGCATCGTCAGCAATGATGACTTTCAGACCTTTTTCGTTAATAGCTTTGGCTTCAAGAAAGCTGTGACCGGGAAAGCTTTTATTCCTCTCATTAGCAGCGCTTAATCCTAAATTAACTTGTGTTTGGGCTTGGGCAACGCCGCGCAAAATTTCTTTTGCCGAATCTGCATTAATTACAGAACCATCCTGAGTTCTCAGGATGGGAACGGCAACAGCAATTGTGTAATAATCAGCCTTTTTAGCCTGAAGCCAAGCATTGTTCATGTAAATTAAAGTTTCGGGATCGATGCTGTCTTCTTCGTTCCAGGATTTTTTGAATAAATTAAAAGCAGATTGATAATTAGATTTGGCAAACTCCTCAACTCCCCTTTGCTTTAACCGAGGCGAAGAAGTTTTTACTAGGATTTCTTCGCCGCAACTCACAGCATCTCCTTGGATTAAAGGACAAGTTTTAGGTGTAATTGTGCGTAAAAAAATAGGGGTGGCCAGTCCCGCTGTCATTCCCGCAACTGCCAATGGCAACAAGCCAAAGATCGATCGAGAAAACAGCCTGCGTTTCGGTGGTGGTGAGTGCAATGCTGTTAGCGCTCGCAAATCCTGTAACACTTCAGCAGCGGACTGATAGCGATCGTTAAAGTGGTAGCGCACCATCTTATTTAAAACTTTTTTTAGCTTGTCGCTAATTTGTACCATCGGGCGATCGTCAGTGGAGTAATGCCAGACGAGTTCGCCAGTTTTTTGATGGTTGAAAAAATCAGCAATATCTAAACCTGCGATCGCTTGAATGCCGATGATTCCCACAGCATAGATATCGCTGTTAAATCTGGGCTGATTTTTCCACTGTTCCGCCGGCATATAACCCTCAGTACCAATGGCACGAGTTTGAGTTATTTGACCGTTATCGAGCGCCAAAGTACCGATCGCTTTTACCGCCCCAAAGTCAATCACCGCAATTTTGCCGTCTAGCTTGCGCCGGATTAAGTTTGACGGTTTAATATCTCGGTGAATAATACCTTGAGAGTGTACGCAATCTAAAACTGACAAAATGTCCAGCAATAAATCAATAACTTCTGACTCCTTAAACTGCCTGAGAGAAGCGAGTTCTTTATTCAGGGGATTTCCTTCGATGTATTCTTGAATTAAGTAAAAATTTCCCTGTTCTTGGAAGCGATCGATTAACTTGGGGATGCGCGGACATCGATCGAGATACTTCAGGGTTTTAGCTTCTTTTTCAAATTGCTGTTGTGCTTCTTCCAACAGCCGCGCATCCTTAGATTGAGGCGGCTCAATTTCCTTGACGACGCACAGGGGATTTTCGGGGCTGCCCAAAGCGTCGTTAGCCGTATAGGTTTTAGCAAACCCTCCCTCACCTAATTTAGCGATAATTCGGTAGCGCGCGCGCAGAATATCCCCTGGTTTTAGGCACATAAATTCTCCGATTCCCCGACTGGCTGCACTCGTTGAGGTTGATTTTACCATCGGGCGGGAACGGGTTTATATAGTTTACTCACGAGTATGTAACGCCGCCCTCTGGCGGTTCATGTACCGCGAGCGACGGCGGCTAACGCAAGAAAATTGAATCAATCAGAAACGAGTTCAATCGCACTTTAAACCTGCCGCTTTTGCTGTCGGGTACTTGACGGGCACAAAAGCCAGGCCGAACCGCTCTTTTCGACACTTGACAATATGTACTAAGTCCGGTCGAAAATTTTGGCGATCGCCCTTCGCATCAAACTCAATAGTTCCGGTTGCTCCTGTGGCGCTAAAATTCTGACTCGCAATAGTGTGCTGCATCCCTTCGCGGCTGGGTTGCTGTTGCATTTCTATTGCTGTAATTAGCGTCCGAGTTGCATCGTAGGTTAAAGCTGTGCGGTGGTTGACGTTTCCTCCCCAAAGCTTCCGAGCATTTTCGGCAAATGTGGGGTTGGGAGCAGCTAAGGGATGCCAAGAGGATGATGTCACCAGTTTATTAAAAGACGGTAACTGGGAGGCAGTTTCTAAGGTTTTCTGGCTGTAGATTCCCCCGGTTCCCACTACCCAATTGCGATCGCCATTGGCTTTAATAAGTGCCATCGCATTTTTGACTGCATTCGGGACATGACTCGTACTTAAGACAATCGCTGTTTTCTCAGTTCGCTCGATTTCTTGTAATGCTAATTCAACGTTAAAATTTTTCTTACATAAATCGAATTCAGTGATGCTAAAAATATTTCCTCCTGCTTGTCTAAACTGTTTTCTGAATTCTTCCCACAATGAAGAAGTAGCTTGAATCTCAGGACAATAGAAACCCGCTGCTTTTTTGGAACCTGCGTTTTCAATCAGATAGTTCTTGAAGTTTTCAGCAGTAATTTGATGTCTAGGGACAGTGCGAAAGAAAAACTTCCGACGTTTTTCTGTTAATTGTTCCGTTGTACTCCCAGGCGAAATTAAGACTAAGTTATTTTTGTCATAAATATCGACTGCATGCACAGTCATCTCGCTAGTATAGTGACCGACGACGCCCAAAATCTCGGTTTGCTTCACGAGTGAAGAGGCTCTAGCTTGTGCCTCTGCTTTCAGATTGGCATCGTCAGCGATAATGACTCTAATACCCTTGCCCTTAATGGCTTTCCCTGCTAAAAAACCTTGACCGGGAAAGTCGTTATTGCGATCGGAATTAAAGAGTCCTAGGTTGACTTCTGTTTGGGCATGGGCAATGCCGCGCAGCATTTCTCTAGCCAAATCAGAATTGACAGTACCTCCTTCGCTGTTGCTAATGGGAACGGCAACTGCAAGGGTGTAGTAATCAGCTTTTTTTGCCTTCAAAAGGGCATTATTGATGTAAATTAAAGTTTCTGGATCTTTGCGTTCTTCTTCGCTCCACGATTGTTTAAATAAATTAAAAGCTGATTGATAATTTGCATTAAAAAAGTCATCTACTCCCCTTTCTTTCAATCGAGAACCAGATGTTTTTATCAGGATTTCCTCGCCACAACTCGCAGCATCTCCCTTGATTAAAGGACAAGTTTTAGGTGTAAAGATTTTGTGTATTAAAAATACTGCTAGCCCGAGGAATCCTGCGATCGCGATCGGCAAGCAAACTCTCAATGTATCTTGCCATTGGCACTGAGGCTTCGGCAGCAGAGGTTGTTGTGGAGGGGGCGCAGGTGAGTGCAATGCTGTTAGCGCTCGCAAATCCTGTAACACTTCAGCAGCGGACTGATAGCGATCGTTAAAGTGGTAGCGCACCATCTTATTTAAAACTTTTTTTAGCTTGTCGCTAATTTGTACCATCGGGCGATCGTCAGTGGAGTAATGCCAGACGAGTTCGCCAGTTTTTTGATGGTTGAAAAAATCAGCAATATCTAAACCTGCGATCGCTTGAATGCCGATGATTCCCACAGCATAGATATCGCTGTTAAATCTGGGCTGATTTTTCCACTGTTCCGCCGGCATATAACCCTCAGTACCAATGGCACGAGTTTGAGTTATTTGACCGTTATCGAGCGCCAAAGTACCGATCGCTTTTACTGCCCCAAAATCAATCACCGCAATTTTGCCGGATCTGTTGCACCGGATTAAGTTTGACGGTTTAATATCGCGGTGAATAATACCTTGAGAGTGGACGCAATCTAAAACGGACAAAATATCAAGCAATAAATCAATAACTTCTGACTCCTTAAACTGCCTGAGAGAACCGAGTTCTTTATTCAGCGGATTTCCTTCGATGTATTCTTGAATTAAGTAAAATTTTCCCTGTTCTTGGAAGCGATCGATTAACTGGGGAATGCGCGGACATCGATCAAGATACCTCAGGGATCTAGCTTCTCTTTCAAATTGCACCTGCGCCGCCTGCAAAACCTCCGGATCCTTAGATTGAGGTGGCTCAATTTCCTTGACGACGCACAGGGGATTTTCGGGGCTGCCTAAAGCGTCGTTAGCCGTATAGGTTCTGGCAAAACCTCCCTCACCTAATTGACCGATAATTCGGTAGCGCGCGCGCAGAATATCCCCTGGTTTTAGGCACATAAATTCTCCGATTCCCCGACTGGCTGCACTCGTTGACGTTGATTTTACCATCGGGCGGGAACGGGTTTATATAGTTTACTCACGAGTATGTAACGCCGCCCTCTGGCGGTTCATGTACCGCGAGCGAGGGCGGCTAACGCAAGAAAATTGAATCAATCAGAAACGAGTTCAATCGCAATTTAAACCTGCCGCTGCCGCTGTCGGATACTTGACGGGAACAAAAGCGAGGCCTAACTTCTCTTTTGGACACTCTACAATATGTACTAAATCGCTGGGATGATTTTTCCGATCTCCATTTTCTGGGGAGTTAAACTGAATGGTTCCTGTTGCTCCCCAAGCCCTAAAATCAGGAGATGAAAGCGTTCTTTGCATTCCTTCGCGACTGGGTTCCTGCTGCATTTCCAATGCTTTTATGAGTGCGCGCGCTGCATCGTAACCTGAAGCTATACGAGTATTTCCCTCTTCTCCCCACAGCGATCGAGCCTGTTGAGGAAATTCTTCGTTGGGGCTGTTTAAGGGATGCCAGCCGACAGAAAGGATTAGTTTTTCAAACAACATTTGCGGTTGCCCAGATACAAATTCTAACATTTGCGGACACATCAGCATCCATGCCCCGGCAATCCAATTGCGATCGGCGTTAAGTTTTATTATCTCAAATGCGCTGTTTAAGGCTCCCCTAATATGAGGGTCTGGAACTAACACGATCGCAGTTTCTGCGTTCGCCTGGATTTCCTCGATCGCTCTTTGGGCGTTGAAGTCTGTGTTAAATAAATCGAAATCGCGAATGCAGACTATTTTTCCCCCTTTGCGGTCTCGAAAATACGTTGTGTACTCTTCCTTAAAAGATGCGCTGAATGGGCTTTCCTGATTGTATAAAATTGCTACTTGTGTTTGATTTTTTGCGAGGAGGTAGTCCGCTAAATCTTTAGCGATTAAACTGCTCGTATATTGAGTCCGAAAGAAAAATTTTTTAGGCTCATCTGTTAGCTCTTGCGTGGCTGCACCCGGAGACATCAAAACCAGATTATTGTTATTGTAAATATCTACAGCGTACATCGTCATCTCGCTGCTAGCGTGACCGACAACTGCTAAAATCTCCGGTTGATTTACCAGTGAGATTGCTCTTTGTCTTGCCTTTCTTTCATCGTTCCCATCGTCAGCAATAATTACCTTAAGTCCTTTGCCGTTAATGGCTTGACTTGGTAAAAAATCTCGACCGGGAAAGTCCCGATCGCTAGCATTGGACAGTCCCAAATTAACTTCTGTTTGCGCTTGAGCCACTCCGCGCAGAAATTCTTTTGCCTGAGCACCCAGCAGAGCAAAACTGTCCGGCCTTCTCCCACAAATGGGAATGGCTACAGCAATTGTGTAATAAGGAGCGTTGCTGACCTCCAGAAAAGCATTGTTCAGGTAAACTAAAGTTTCTGGATCTTTGCCGTATTCTGTATCCCACGATTGTTTGAATAAATTAAAAGCTTGCTCTGAATTTGAAGCTGCAAATTTTTCAACTCCTCTTTGCTTTAACCGAGGACGAGAACTGGTAAAGAGAATTCTTTCTCCGGCACTTAAATTATCTGGGAGGACTAAACGAGGGTTTGAGCCCACAGGTGTCCTGCTGTCACTGGCGATCGAATATTCCACTCCCACCTGCGCCGCAGTCTCAATCGGCGGTGAGGGCGATACCACCACCGATCGCAAATCCTGCAAAACATCAGCAGCGGATTGATAGCGATGGTTAAAGTGGTAGCGCACCATCTTATTTAAAACTTTTTCCAGCTTGTCGCTAATTTGTACCATCGGGCGATCGTGTGTAGCGTAGCGCCAGACGAGTTCCCCAGTTTTTTTATCATTAAAAAAATCTTGAATATCTAAGCCTGCGAGCGCTTGAATGCCGATGATTCCCACAGCATAGATATCGCTGTTAAATCTTGGTTGATTTGTCCACTGTTCGGCTGGCATATAACCGTCTGTACCGATGACGCGAGTTTGAGTTATTTGACCGCCCTGAATCGCCAAATTGCTAATACCTTTGACTGCCCCAAAGTCTATCACGGCAATTTTGCCGGAGCGGTTGCATCGGATTAAGTTTGACGGTTTAATATCGCGGTGAATAATATGTTTTTTGTGGACGCAATCTAAAACTTCTAAAATGTCCTGCAATAAATCTATAACTTCTGATTCCGTAAACTGCCTGCCTGAACCGATCTCTTGGTTCAGCGCATTTCCTTCGATGTATTCTTGAATTAAGTAAAATCTTCCCTGTTCTTGAAAGTGCTCGATTAACCTGGGAATGCGCGAGCACTCTTCCAGAGATATCAGGGATTCAGCTTCTGTTTCAAATTGCACCTGTGCCCTGTGCAAAACATCGGGATCGTTCGATTGAGGAGGCCCAATTTCCTTGACGACGCACAGGGGATTTTCGGGGCTGCCCAAAGCGCCGTTAGCCGTATAGGTTCTGGCAAATCCTCCCTCACCTAATTGACCGATGATTTGGTAGCGATCGCGCAGAATATCCCCTGGATTCAGACACATAAATTTTTACTAGGCCTTGACTCGCTGCACCCGTTGGTGTCGATCCTACCACAAATATGACTTTTATGAACTCAAAGTTATGAATATATGAATTGACTTTGAGAGTGGCTGATTTAATAATCTTGGCATCGGAGATTTTAGGGAGAAAATATTTTATGGCTTTACAAAGAGACCCATCAGGATCGTCGCGCTTCTTTGGGGACAATACATCCGAATACACTGATTTACGGTTCGGAAGTTTAGGTAATTCCTCTGGCGGAGTTTTGATGCTCGGAGGTGACGATACAGTCGATGGCTCAATAACCAGCGATTTGATATTTGGCAATGAAGGGGAAGATATTATCAGTGGGGGTTTTGGCAACGATTCTTTATTCGGAGGAAAAGGAAGAGACTCCATGCTTGGAGAAGAGGGAAATAATTTTCTCCACGGGGGTCAAGATGCAGATTTTCTTATAGGTGGTGCGGGAAACGATATTCTATTGGGCGGTAAAGGCAATGATTTTTTAGCCAGCGGTAACGGAAATGACACTCTGGTGGGAGGTTTTGGTCGCGACTTTTTAGCAGGTTTGGGTTATAATAATTCAATTAAAATCGAAGGCAGCAACTTGTACGTCCTCCAACCAGAACCCGGAGTGACTAATATCAATAATGTCGATTTCATTACAGCTTTCAGACCCGCTTTCGATAAAATTGGATTAGCAGACGGTTTGACGGTTAACGAGGTAGTTTTGGAAAGCTTGACAAATGTGACAATCTTACTCTCGTTTGACGTTCCAGAAGCAGGGAAACCCCGGGTATCCCCATCAATCTTAAATCCTGCACCGATAGTGACTTCAGGGACTCTAATCAAAGTCAGAAATTCTGGCGATTTAGTAGGTTTTTTTGAAGGTGTAACGCCGGCTCAACTCCAAAACAGTATTATCTCGGTTCAGGGATTCTAAGCTGTAAGATGGGCTGTAAGGCATCCTGCAAAAGCTTAAATCGAAGATTGGACAGAAAAATAGTAATCTGCAACCAGCGGTACAACAATACTAATTATCACTCGCTAGCTGCTGTTTCCAATTTCTCTCCAATCCTTGGTTCAGTACCGTTTAAAAGCCGCTGAATATTGCTCCGATGCCGCACAATTACAAACACACCGCCCGCTATTCCAAACAATACATAAGCCAGCGGCTGATGTAAAGCAAACATCAATCCAGCAACGCTAATTGCTCCGATAATCGAGCTTAAAGAAACAATTCGCGATACCGCAAATACTATTCCGAAAATTCCGAAAGTTCCCAAACCTACTGGCCAGTACAAACCGAGCAAAACTCCCAAACTTGTAGCCACTGATTTACCGCCGGTAAACCCCAGCCAGATTGATTTGCTGTGGCCCAAAACAGCAGAGAAACCCGCCAAAGTTGCCATCCAAGGGATGACAGTTGCAGTATTTTCTACACCGGCTGCGGTTGCTAGCTGGCTGGTAAAACTGAGAGAGTAAATGTAGCGGATTAGGACGATCGCACTTACCCCCTTCAACACATCAACCAGCAACACCCCCAACCCCGGCCACTTCCCCAAAGTCCTCAGTACGTTAGTCGCACCCGTCGAACCCGAACCCACCTCTCGAATATCAATTCCTAGCATCCATTTCCCCAAGGCGTATCCAGTCGGAATCGATCCCTGCAGATAAGCTGCTATTAGCAATGCCCCATTTAAAATTATCCAGCTAGCCATTTTTTTATTTGAGATTTGTTGTACAGCAGAAGGAAGTTCGGCAACGGATTGTGTAACGGATGTAACGGATGTCAGGAAGAAGAAGAAAGAAGAAGGAAGAAGCAATTCCCGTTAGTTTACTCCTGAATTTCTTCAGTCCGCAGAGGCGGACTTTGTTTGTATAGCAGCGAATTCTATTCGCCGGGAATTGCCGGAATTGATGGTATTAAAGCCGGATTTGATCTCAAAATTCTTTCGCCGTCGTCAAAGTTTGCGGGTCAGAAGCAAAGGCCAACCACAGCGGAAATTGCAGCATTGACAAACTAATTAAATCCTCAGTTTCATCAATGACAATTAGCGGCAATTTGCCATCTTTCACCAGTCGATCGGCTTTTTGAGCCAAAGCTTCCGCAGACTCAAACATAATAATCCCCCGTTCCGGGCCAAAATCGCTGCGAGTAATGCCCAAACAGTCCTGCAAACCCCGGCGCCACTCTCCCAAACGTTCGGGACTGTTGGCGAGCACCAAAGTCCGCACCCGCCCGCCGTAGACGCTTCTGAGTACAGAAATAATTGTCGAAGTAATCAAGATATTTTGCAAGCGCGAACCCATAGTCCGCAAAGCACCCCTTCCTCCTTGAGTGAAAAACCAGTTAGAAACTCGTTCCGCGTGGATGGGTTCAAAAGTGCGGCGGAGTTGCCAAGGCGGGCCGTAGTAGTCGGGGACTGTGCGGTATTGATCGAGGGTGCGGCGAATTTGTTTGGCTTGTTCTTGAAATCCCTGTTCGGAAAATCTGGGATTTATCGGTGCTGAGGATTGAGATTCCTCAGCAGGAATTTGCTTGGGTGTCTCTTGCACTGGTGGCGTCAAATCTAAGAGTTCGGCGGTAGCGGCCAAATCCTGCAAACTGCCTACTAGATAGTCTTTGAAACCCTGGACTCGAATTGCTAAATCTTGGGAAACGCCGGCAAAAGTGGTTCGCATTTCCTTTTGAATTCGATCGCGCCGGCGTTCGAGTTTTTCTACTTCGATTTGTAGCGCTTGTTTGCGGTGATCTAATTGAATCAAGCCGTCTTGTACCAAACGCCCGATCGATGCTTGAGCCTGGCCCAACGCTTCTATAGCATTGGCTTTGTCGGCTTCCAATGCGGCAATTTTTTCAGTCAAATTTTGTTCTTGCTGCTGCAATTCTTTGACTCTCTCTGCCAACTGTTCGGTAACATTTTCTGGGATGTGCGTTACCGTTTCTGGGGTTGCTGTTGGCTGAGAGTCTATTGGAAGCTCAATTTGAGCGATCGGACTTTCTGATTCGGCATCGTCGGTGTTGGGCGGAATTTGGGCGATTGCGCCAGCTTCGTCCACGAATTGGGCGATTTCGGCATCTTCCTCGGCCAGCGGCGGGTCTGTTTCTGGCGGGAGTTGGGCTGGCAGTTCATTTTCGTCGATCCACAAATCTCGTGTTTGAGATAGAAGTTGGTACTCCGTCTGATTCACGGGTAAATCGACTTCGCCGTCACCGCTTGGGGCGGCTGGTTGTGGTTGCGGTTCTTGGGTTGGAGATTCGTCTGAATTCATGGGAAATTTTGTTCGGCGTGGGCACGGAAAAGTTAAAAATTAAAAATTAACAACTTTTTTAGTCTTGACGGGGACAGCGCTGTTCTAAGCAGGTCTGTAGCATTTTACGATCGAACAGAACCGGCAGAAAGTGAATGCTGTTAATTTCTTTGAAATAGAACAAAATCGGCACAGCGGGCCAAAATATCCGCCAATTTTGCCATTCTCGGTAAGGAAAGCGGCGGATTAAGTTGGACGATCGATAAATGTCCAAATCTGTCGGGGTAAATTGTAGCCGGATGGTGGCGGCTTGGTACATCAGAAACAAGCCGAACAGCGAAAGCGGCAAACTAGCCCACTTCTGCACGAACAGCAGCGGTAGGGCCGCCAGTACCAGGACTAGGGGAATCGCATAACTCGGAGCGAGTTCGATCGTACTTGTCGGCGCAGTCGAAGAGGCAGTGGTATTCACGGGTTTAAATCAAGGGTAGTAAAGGAATGTTGCCAATTATTCATATTTTATCCGTTTCCTAGCTTACAAGCCTTTGAGTACGCTAGAGCCCGTCCCCTGAAACATCAGCCAAGTCAGGAAAAAGTTCACAATAAAAATAGCCAGTAAAGCCGTCACCACCGCCGTAGTAGTCGATTGACCGACGCCTTTTGCCCCGCCAGTGGTGGTCAAACCCCAGCTAGTGCCGATTACAGCAATCAAACCACCGAACACAAAAGCCTTAATTGCCGCGCTGCAAATATCCCACAGACTCAGGAAATTGCGGACTGATTCTAAAAACACGCTTTGAGAGATGCCGTACATCGTCGTAGCAATCAGCAATCCGCCGAGGATGCCGGTGACGAGACACATGATGGTTAAAATTGGCAGCATCAAGCAGCAAGCAAGGACGCGGGGAATTACTAAATAGTCGATCGGGTCTGTTCTGAGCATCAGCAGGGCATCTATTTGTTCTGTTACCTGCATCGTGCCGATTTCCGCTGCAAAAGCCGAACCTACCCGTCCCGTCACGATGACGGCTGTTAAGACGGGGCCGAGCTCGCGAGTCAAAGACAAAGCTAAAACGCCACCTACGACATTGGCGGCACCGAGGTTAATAAATTCCCTGGCTACCTGAATAGTAAATACCATGCCGACAAAACCCGCCGTCAGCAAAGCAATCAGCAGAGATTCCGGGCCGACTGCTGCCATTTGGTCGATGGTGTTGCGGCGGTGAATTTTGCCTTTCAGCAAGTGCAGCATGACTTGGCCGCCCAATAAAGCTGCTGCCAGCAACCGCTGACTCCACAAACTGAGGCTCGAAGATGTAGTGGTGCTCAAGGGGATTTCGAGTGTAGAACAACTGCAAAAAATGAAATCTATCTACAAATCTTAAACAAGTTTTTTCTATAACATTTAAGATTTCTGACAGAACTGGCCACTGACGGCGATCGCTGCCTATCGTAGAAAAGGACAAGTTTTGTTTGCTTGCACCTTTCGGCAGTTTAGCTGAATTTACTGACTCTTATGAGCATTTTTCCCAATTTTCTTCGCTCTGTACTGCTGACCAGCCTGTTGAGCTTTGTCGCCCCCGTCTTGTTAATCGGCGCGGGATTGACTAGCTTTTCGCTGATCGGCTTCGTGCCTGCTCTCCAAGGAGTTGGTCGTTCTGGAGAAGACATGATTTTGCAGTTCTTAGCTACTTTCGGCAGCGGCTGTCCCCTCCAGGGCTTTTTCGTCATTGGTCTAACTTTTGGTTTGGTGGGTGCTTTGTTTGATACCTACGCTTCTTATCAGCATTCGCGGTGGAGTTAATTTTGTTTCGTTATATGTGGAATGTGAGATTTTAGGTTGGGAATTCTAAATTAAATCTAAAATCTCAAATTGTTGGGTTCCGATGCGATCGAATAGCGCCACCTGCAATGACTTCGCCCACAAACGGATAGTTGCTAGCAGACAGGAGTGGTGGAGAGCAGAAAATTTTAGACCAAAGTTAAAATTTCCCGATTCATGTGTGGAGTCAATCTCAAATCTCAACTCTCCAACCTCGAAGCTGCTGACTTCGCCCAAAAACGGATACTTGAAATTTTCGACTCTTGGTCAAACTTCCAGATTTATCTGTGGAGTCAATCTCAAATCTCCACTTTCAAACCGACTCACTCAACATTATTGCTCGCAAATGTTCGGTAATGCGATCGACCTTTTTGCGGAAAACCGAATCTCCCTATTTCTGAAGCTGAAATATATTAAATACAGGTTGAGTCAAGTGTTTCTCAACCCTAAAAACTTCAGATAGTCGAGGTATTAGTTATGGCACTTATTCGTTGGGAACCTTTGCGGGAAATGGACTCCTTGCAACGAGAAATGAATCGGTTGTTTGATAGCTTGACTCCGGCAACCGATCGCGCATCTAACGGTGTTGCTTTTGTACCCGCCGCCGAACTCGATGAAACTCCCGAAGCCATCCACCTTAAGTTAGAAGTTCCAGGCATGGAAGCTAAGGATTTGGACGTACAAGTAACCGCAGAAGCTGTTGCTATCAGCGGCGAACGCCGTCACGAATCTAAGAGTGAAGATAAAGGCATGACTCGCTCGGAGTTCCGCTACGGTTCGTTCCGCCGGGTGATTCCCCTACCCGCACGGGTTCAAAATGACAGCGTAGAAGCTGAGTACAAAAATGGAGTTTTAAACCTGACTTTGCCTAAAGCGGAAGCAGAAAAGAACCGCGTGGTAAAAGTGCAAATCGGCGGCTAATAATTGTTCCCTACTTTAGTTAGTTTTAGTTAATTAGTAGGGGGGCGCAAGGCACCCCCTATTTGTTTTGGGAATTGATAATTGGTCATTGGGAATTGAAAATTGTGCCGAAAAGCATTGGGCATTGCGAGTTTGAGGAATGATTATTCCTTTTTCCTTCTTCCTTCTTCCTTCTTCCATCCATCCGTTACATCCTCAGAAAGCGAATCCGTTGCGGAACTTCCTTTTTCCGATTCTGCAACTGTGCTAAACTCGAAGATGAATGGTTGGTGAGGAGACTTGCGTGCCGAGTCAGGGAGTTGGAGGAAATGGAATTGCATCTGAGTTTGGAGACTTAACGGGGATGACTCGCCAAGAAGTCGATGATTTTTTGCGGGGATTGGGTGCAGAAATCAGATCTACTAAAGGTGGTTATCTTGAATACGAATTTGCCGATCGTTCGCGAGTTCATATTCGTACTGATGGTGAAGTTGTACGCACCCCAGCTCCAAAATACGCTTCAGATGGCAGCAGAATAAACAAAGGTTTGCGTCTTGACAAAGATGGCAGCTTAGTCAAAACACGCGATGAATTTGGTAACCCAATTTTGAGTACACACAATACTGGAGAAAAAGTGAGTAATTAATATGCCTGATGATTACAACTTGCTTAATTTAGGTGGGCTAACCTCCCTCGTAAAAAATGTCAATGTGTCTTTGTGGGGAAATCAAATTTTATTTGAATTTATTTACGATCCTACAGGAGAGCGATTGCCTTATAGCATAGTATTTCATGACTGCCGAGACATCAGTTGGGAGGTTTTCCATCCTGAAGATGTAAACGATCCCGAAGCTGAATTGATTGGCATTCATTTGGGTGAAAACGCGCACCGGAAAGCAGCTTTGATTCATACAGACATTTTTGAAATTTCTATTGTGTACGGCAGTTTTAGCATTCACAAGGGAGAAAACCTAAATCCTGAAGTAGCAGATTTAGAAACAGAGGTTTTGGTATCACAATCCCCAGCAGTATTGTAGAAATTGTAAACCCCCGCGCGGTTAAATTGCCAAGGCGTTAGTAATATTATGTCGTGTAAAATAACTATTACAGTCCTGGACGCACTCCGACTCCTCGAAACTGGGTTTTTTACCTAATCTGCGGGTTTTAACGAAGTATTTTCGTAAAAAACCCGGTTTCTGGGCCCCCATGCGTAAGTCCTATATTATTAGGTTTGTAGTGAGGACTGAAGTCCTCAGCAAAAATCTGAGGATTGAAGTCCTCACTACAAAATAATTACCAATTTTTCAAAAAAGACAGTAGGTATTGTTGCCAGCCTCAGTTTACGATACTTAAGAGAACATTTTTTGCAAATGAGGTAAAACACAATGCCTGATATTGTTGATATTGCCGTAGGTGCGGGTTCGTTTCAAACCCTGGTAACGGCGGTGCAAGTAGCTAATTTAGTAGATGCGCTCAAGAGTCCGGGCCCTTTCACTGTCTTTGCACCCACTGACGATGCTTTTGCGAAATTGCCGCCGGGAACTATCACAACCCTAGTGCAGAACGTTCCCCAACTGACCAGGATTTTGATGTTTCACGTCGTATCGGGGAAGTTTATGAAGGCTGATTTGGCAAAACTCGGTTTTGTTACTTCCTTAGAAGGTTCGCCGATTAAAATTGATTGTTCTGACGGTTTTGAGGTGAAAAATGCTACAGTTGTCGCTGCGGATATCGAAGCAGACAATGGCGTCATCCACGTCATCGATAACGTGATTTTAATGGGATAATTTCGCCGTCTAATCTCGCTGCGGGAGCCAAGCAGGTGCTTTGCGGTGCCGCTTTGCTCCCGATCGCGCCCTTGTTTTTTTTATCGGTTGAAGGTAATTTCAATATAAAAAAGTTGTTTTTTCGGCGGATGTATTTTAAGATGATTGTTTGAAAAAGTTTAAAAATCAATAATTATAATATAAGCAAACCAGTTTGGTGAGCACTATGCAAATCCTAGCCGCCAGCCTCAAAGCAAAAGTCCGCCAGCGTACCTTGGAACTGCAAGTTCTCCACGAACTTACTGCAAAAGTTCAAGCGGCTCTCAGTGTTGAGGAAATTTGCTCTGCGTGTCTGGCACATCTCGATCGCCTCATTCCCACACAGGCGATCGCAATTTTGACGCTATCGGACGATCAAATATATCTGGAACACTTACAGCCGTTAAGTGCTAGCACTAAAGCCGAAATGGAAGGGCGCTTGCAAGCTGCTCGCGCTGAATGGCTTGCTGGCAATCGGGACTGGGCGCACAACATCACTCCGCCACCAATGGCTCAGTTTCAGTCAGTCTTGATGGCACCAGCCAACCTGGATGACAGTGAAGAATTGTTGGGAGTATTTTTCATTGGTGCAGAGCAAGCAACTGCTTTTAATTTGGAACACCTTTGTTTGCTCCACACTGTAGCTCAAATTTGTGCCAAACAGTTAGTAACTTTAGCACGTCAAACGACCAGTGCCAAGGATAGATTTCCAAATAATTTTGCTCTGGATTCTGAAAGTCAAGAACTATTGTTGCGGGCTGTAATGGAGGAGGGCCCGGACAGAGTTTTTGCGAAAGATAGAAACTTTAGATACATTTTTGTAAATCAAAGTTTTGCTGAATATTTGGGAAAAAATGTTGAGGAAATTATCGGCAAAGATGATATTGAATTAGGGTTTTCAGCGGAATTAGTATTTGGCGATCGCAACAGCCAAATTAGGGGCATCCGCGAGGAAGATCGAGCTGTGCTGGCTGGGGAGAGGGTTCGCAATCCCTACCAGGCGATCGTCTTTGAAGGCGGAAAACAGCACGTCTTTGACACGCAAAAAGTGCCGCTATGCGATGCAGAGGGTAATATATTTGGGGTTTTGGGTTTTTCTAGAGAGATTGGTCAATTGCAGGCCACAGATGAAGCCAGGAATCAAAGCCAAGCCAAACTGCAAAAAATTACTGCTAGCGTACCGGGTACGGTATATCAAATTGACTTACATCCAGACGGCTCAATGGCTTTCTCATTTGTGAGCGCCGGCTGCCGAGAATTGTATGAAATCGCACCAGAGGAGGCTCAGCAGGATATTAATGTAATTGTTAACATGATTCATCCCGAAGATCGAGATGATTTCCTTAACTCGCTGACGCTTTCTGCTGAAAATTTGCAGCCTTGGCGCTGGGAAGGAAAAATTGTCACTCCGTCAGGAAAACTTAAATGGGTTCAAGGAGCTTCTCAGCCAGAATTCCAAGCATCGGGAGAGATAGTTTACTACGGTTTGTTCACGGATATTAGCGCCCGGAAACAAGCTGAACGGAAGCTGCAACTTTATCAACAAATCTTTTTGAAATCCAACGATGCGATCGCGATTTTAGACCCCCAAGGCTATTACTTAGAAACAAATCAAGCTCACACGGCTTTGCTGGGTTACAGTGCGTCAAAATTGTGGGGAAAAACCCCGGCAAATCAGATGGGACAACAGGCATTTGCGTCGGTACTGCAAAGCTTGGCGGAAACAGGGAGTTACCGAGGCGAAATCACCTTTATTAAGGCTTTGCAAGAGGGAACAGTTGAGGTGGAGCTTTCGGCTTTTGCGGTTCTCAATGATGCTGGGGATGTAGTTTGTTACGTAAGTGTCAAAAGAGACATAACCGAACGCAAACGAGCTGAGGAAAAACTAAAGCTTTACCGAGAAATATTTTTAAACTCCAACGATGCGATCGTGATTATCGATGCTGACGGGTTTTTCCTCGAACAAAATCGTGCTCACCAAACGCTTCTAGAATACACAGACGCGGAATTAGAAGCAGAAGCGTCGCCGCTGGTTGCGGGCGAGCGCTTTTCGGCAATTGCCCAAAGTTTAGCGGAAACTGGAAGTTTTCGGGGCGAAATTACTAACTGCACTAAAAAAGGCCAGACGCTGGCGATCGACGTTGCGGCATACTCTGTGATTAACAACGCCGACGATGTAATTTGTCATGTCTGCGTCAAGCGCGACATTACCGAACGCAAAAAAGGAGAAGAAGAACGGCAAAAATTTGTGTCGCTGATTGAAAACAGCAGCGATTTTATCGGTATGGCTACTCTAAAAGGCCAAACGCTGTTTGTCAACGAAGCCGGACGGAAAATGGTGGGGGTAGAGAATCTTTCGGAAGTGCTTAATACCGAGATATGGGAGTATATCGGCCCAAATTTTAAACAGAAATTCAGTCAAGAGATTTTGCCAACAATTAGCAACCAGGGCCAGTGGCAAGGAGAAGGTCAAATGCAGCACTGGCGCAGCGGAAGACGCATAGATGTTTTGATAAATGCTTTTCTGGTCAAGCACCCTCAAAGCACCGAACCGCTGTGCTTTGCTGCGGTAATTCGCGATGTCACCGAACGCAAGCAAGCTGAGAGAATGCTGCAGGAACAAGCAGAACAAGAACGGCTTGTTTCGGCGATCGCCCAGCGAGTCCGGCAGTCTCTCAACCTCACTCAAACTCTGAGCACTGCTGTACAAGAAGTGCGGCAGTTGCTGGCAACTGACCGCACAGTAATTTATCGTTTTGAGTCCGACGAAACAGCGGTTGTTGTTGTGGAATCTGTAGGGGATGATTGGATGCCACTGCTGGGCAGAGAAGTTCCAATGACATCCTTTGGGGAAAGTTATGTATCTCTATATAGTGCTGGACAAATTCAAGCAATGGCAGATATTTATACTGCCAGTTTGAGTGAAAAACACCGAGATTTACTTGCTAGTTTGCAGGTCAGGGCTAATTTAGTTGTACCAATTTTTATAGGCGATGAAAGTCAGGAGTTGGCAACAGAATATTTGCCGAAAATTCCCAGAATTTGCTCCCATGGAAGGAGTTTGGAAACGAGTCAAAATCGGTTGTGGGGATTGCTGATTGCCCATCAGTGCAGAGGTCCGCGCGTTTGGACTGATTCTGAGGTGGATTTACTAGGAAGGTTGAGCGTACAGTTGGCGATCGCCATTCAGCAATCTACTCTTTTTGAACAAGCGCAGCAAGCCCGAGAAGCCGCCCTAGAAGCGTCTCGAATGAAGTCGTTATTTTTAGCAAATATGAGTCACGAAATCCGTACTCCCATGAATGGAGTGATGGGGATGACTGATTTGCTGCTGAAAACGAATCTTACTCCCGAACAGATTGACTTTGTACAGACGCTGAAACTCAGCGGTCAAAATTTACTCTCCATCATTAACGATATTCTAGATCTCTCCAAACTGGAAGCCGGAGAAATGCGCTTAGAAATACTAGAATTTAACCTCAGTATCTGTATGAATGAAGTGCTGGATTTGTTGGCAACTCCCGCACAAGAAAAAGGTATAGAAGTGGTGGCACTGATTGACAACGACGTGCCGCTGCAAATTAAAGGTGATGCAGCACGGTTGCGGCAAATACTCACTAATTTGATCAACAATGCTATAAAGTTTACAGAAGCAGGAGAAGTGGTCATTGAGGTGGCTAATGCTAGTAATCCTGAGTTATTGGCAGCCAGCGATAATCAGAAAATTTTAGAGAATATCGAACCGTTAAAAATAGAAAACAAGGACTCGATGCTCCTGCTGTTTAAAGTCACAGATACAGGAATAGGGATTGCTCCCGAAGACCAAAAAAAGCTGTTTCAATCTTTTACTCAAGTTGATGCCTCTACAACAAGAAAATATGGTGGAACAGGTTTGGGCCTGGCTATTTCTAAGGAGTTGGTGGAGTTAATGGGTGGACAAATCGGTGTGGAAAGTACCCCTGGCCAAGGCTCGACTTTTTGGTTTACTGTGCCGACAGTTAAGGAAAATTTAACTGGTGTCGGGACAGCGTGCGAAGTGAATTTGGAAACGGTGCTGGCGGGGCGAAAAATGTTAATTGCTAGCGACAAGCCGACAGTGCGAAAAGTGTTAGTGAGAATGGCAGTTGTGTGGGGAATGGAGGTGGAGGAGGTTGAGAACGGTTGGATGACGATCGCATCTCTGTACAAAGCTGTCAGCCTTAATTCCCCTTACGATATCGTTTTGGTTGATATTCAGTTGCCGGAAATGGTGGCGGGAAGTCTCGAACGCTTGAGGATTTCTGAGCCGGCAATGCAGCAGACAAAATGGGTGGTGCTGACTTCAATGACTCAGCTTGGAGAAGCGAAACGCTTGGTAGATAGCGGTTTTAGTGGCTATTTAACTAAACCTGTGAAAGCTCACCGACTATTTGATTGCTTGGCGAATGCGATCGCCCCGAGTACACTGATTGATGAGCCGCTGGCAAATTCAACGTCCAATCGAGCCTCGGCTATTGACAACCGGGACTTAGCAAGTTTAAAGATTTTGTTAGTTGAAGATACTCCAATCAACCAAAAAGTTGGTCTCAATCAACTCAGAGTTTTGGGATGCGCGGCGGATGTGGCCAATAACGGTGCAGAGGCGCTATCTATGGTTGCTCTGAAAAAGTATGACATTGTGTTGATGGACTGTCAGATGCCGATTTTGGACGGTTACGAAGCAACGCTGGAATTGCGCCGCCGGGAAGCTGCAGATGTTGCTGCTGGCAAGATGCAGCCGCATCAAAAGACGGTGGTGATTGCGATGACGGCGAATGCTTTGAAGGGCGATCGGGAAAAGTGTCTGGCGGCGGGCATGGACGATTATATTAGCAAACCTATTGCGATTGAAAAGTTAAAATCGGTACTAGAAAATTGGTCGGCCAAGCTAAAAATTGAAACTCCCAAGTTTAAGGGCGAGGAACTTCAAAATTCTGAGCCAGATATCGAATCGGTAGTCGATATGGCACGTTTGCACGAAATTTCGGGCGCTGATTTAGAGTTTGAGCGGGAAATACTGCAAGTTTTTGTGGTGGATACTGGTAGTTATTTAGAAGCTGCTAAGGAGGCGATCGCCTCGGGAGATATGGAGACACTCGCCCGCCAGGCTCATCAAATTAAAGGTGTCAGCGCTACGGCGGCGGTGCGGTTAATGCCGGAGATGGCAGATCAGCTTCAAAGTCGGGCTGAATCAAATGATTTGGAGGGGGCTACAAAAATCATCGCTGAATTAGAAATAATTCTGGCGGGGGTTCAAAAGTTTGTGGCTACTGAGTAATCAATCAATTTTCTCTTGAACCGGGCTATCGGGCCCGATCCCGGACAGCTCTTGGCAGCCCCCGCGAGCGAGCGCGTGTAAAGATTTTTAATCTTTTATCAAGATATTTATCTCAATGTGAAGGAATTGGGAACTCTTATAACATCTTGTGTGTTGTAACTTATGACACTACTGTATTAAGTTATTGTGGTCAAATATAAAATAATCATTAAGCCGATCGCCCGGAAGGTGCTTTTCGTCGATCGGCTTGAGACACCAAGACCAGCTTTTCGCTATGCCCGCCCATTAAGTGCGTATTTACGCTCAACGAGGTTTTATGACTCCAGTCATGTTACGCCAACTCTGGTCATTAATTGAGACCACCCAAGCTACTCTGTTAGTCAATTTAGACGATGCGACCTTGGTACAGTGGCTGCTAAAGCAGTTAAAAACGAACTCTGCGCTTAATGGCAAAGAAGCAGATGTGTTGGACGAATACATCCAGTCTCGGCTTTCCCTAATCCGCGATTTAGCTGAGCAGCGGCTAGCACCAGAGCTACGGTGAGCGCATTCAATCAAAATCGGATAAATATTCCAGGGAAAGGCGATGAGCCCTTGCGCTGGCCAGAAAAAGCAGAAAAGAAACCCGGTTTCAAGGATAAATCTTGGGTTTGACGACGAGGCCTCCAGCCGGAAACCGGGTTTCTAACTCTGGGCTCCCAGTTTGCTCAAAAAAAAACAGGCGGGTAGTCGGTGCAGTTGCCGCAGTGCAGCACCGGATGCAGAACGGCTAATTTGAAGCCTGAGGCTTTTGTAGTTCGCAGATCGCCACAGTTCTCGACAGCTACAAGGTAGGATTGTCAGGAAAGCGTTCTACTAAAATCTATGCGTAAATGGGGATTTCTGCTACTAGCAAGTGTGTTATTTGTGGCACCGTTGGCGTCTTGTAGGGATCGATCGGCACAAACCGGACAAACAACAGCAACAACTACTGCAGGCGGCAACTCGCAACAAGGTTCAAGCCGGATAGATACAATTGTCAGCCGCGGCAAACTGATTTGTGGCGTCAGTGGCGAACTGCCGGGTTTTAGCTTTTTAGACGAAAAGGGCAAATATTCGGGACTGGATGTGGATGTGTGCAGGGCGGTAGCGGCGGCAATATTTGACGATCCCGAAAAAGTCGAGTACCGAAAGCTCAACGCTAAAGATAGATTTACAGTTTTGCAGGCCGGAGAAATCGACATTCTCAGCCGAAATACCACCTACACGGCGAGTCGGGACAGCACTACCGGACTGGAATTTGCCCCAGTGATCTTTTATGACTCTCAAAGCATCATGGTCAAAAAAGACAGCGGCATCAAAAGTTTAAAAGATTTTGCGGGCAAATCTATCTGCGTGCAGACAGGTACGAGCACGGAACAAAATTTGTCCGACCAAATGCGAAAATTAGGAGTTAAATACACTCCTGTGGTGTTTGAAGATGTGAATGCTGTCTTTGCTACTTATCAAGAAGGTCGCTGTCAAGGTGTTACTGCCGATCGATCGCAGCTAGTCTCGAAGCGGACAACTCTGCCGAATTCCGAGAATAATGTTGTTTTGCCGATCGTGATGTCAAAAGAACCGTTAGCCCCAGCGGTAAAAAGCGGCGATCCTAAATGGTCTGACGCGGTGAAATGGATTATTTTCGCGGCGATTGAAGCTGAAGATTTGGGAATTAATTCAGGAAATGTAGACCAACTTGTTGCAAGCACTACAGACCCTAACGTCAAACGTTTGCTAGGAACAGAAGGAGACTTAGGTAAAGGTTTGGGGCTCCCGAACGACTACGCAGTCCGCGTTGTGAAGAAAGTCGGGAATTACGGGGAAATGTACGATCGCAACCTCGGGCCCAAAAGTACACTCAAGTTAGAACGGGGTCAAAACAGACTCTGGAAAGATGGCGGTTTGCTTTACTCGCCGCCGTTCCGCTAATTTTAGTTAACTGTTGACTGTTGACTGTTGACTGTTAACTGTTGACCGTTGACTGTCAACAGTTAACCAACAAGATATTTTAGACAGCAAGGTACTCCGCGCTTACCCGACTTTTAAGGTGCTTGTTAGGCGCACCCTACAAGATATTTTAGGCAGGCTAAAGTTAGGTATAGTTCGCTCTACATTAAACAGTTATGAACCCAGAACCTCAACCGGGCAAATCGCAGAAATTGCCCAAATTTAAAGATATATCAAAACTGCTGCGGGACGATCGCTTCTGGAAAATAGCCGGACAGGCGATCGCCCTAATTTTAGTAATAGTTGTGATCGCGATTCTTTGGGACAATCTCAGTGCCAATTACTCGCAACTGGGGATTGCGTTTGGATTTGATTTTCTCAATTCCCAAGCATCTTTTGACATCGGCGAAAGCGTGATTCCTTACAGTCCCGAAAACACTTACAGACAAGCTTATTTTGTGGGTTTAATCAACTCGCTGCGGGTGATGGGTCTCGGCATTATTTTCGCAACTGTTGCGGGTTTGACTGTAGGAATTGCGCGCCTTTCCGACAATTGGCTGCTGCGGAGTTTGGCTGGTTTGTATGTGGAAATTTTGCGAAATACGCCGTTATTGCTGCAATTATTTTTCTGGTATTTTGCAGTTTTCATTTCCCTGCCAAAACTGGAAGACAATCAGCAGATGAGGGGGCCGATTTACTTGACAAATCGCGGCATTGCTGTACCTTGGCCGGTGGCTTTGCCGGGTTTTGAGATTTGGTTGATTTTGCTAACAGTCGGAGTTTTGGCGGCGGCGGGGCTGTGGATGTGGCGGGCACGGGTGATGTTGGAAGAAGCTAAGCCGGGAAGACAGTTGTTTTGGGCTCTAGGTGCGATCGGGCTCAGTGCAATCTTAGCTTTTATTATCACCAAAAATCTGCCTTATCGTCTAGATTTCCCCCGCCTGACACCAGAATTGCAGCTCGAAGGAGGATTAAAATTAACTCCAGAATTTGCCGCCCTGGTGACAGGACTCAGCTTGTATACTGGCAGTTACATTGCAGAAATTGTCCGGGCCGGAATTCAGTCAGTATCGAGAGGCCAGTGGGAAGCGGGAAAGTCTTTAGGGCTGAAGTCTGGAACAATGATGCGGATGGTAATTTTGCCGCAAGCTTTGCGGGTGATTGTGCCGCCTTTAACCAGTCAGTATCTGAATTTAGCTAAGAATTCGAGTTTAGCGGTTGCGGTTGCTTATCCCGACGTTTATTTTGTGGTGGGCTCTCCGACCTTGAATCAGACCGGTCGGGCGATCGAAGCAATGTTAATTATCATGGTAACATATCTAACAATTAGTTTGATAGTTTCTCTGTTCATGAATTGGTACAATAAAACCGTACAAATCAAGGAAAGATAAATAGGGGAGATTTAATCTCTTTTAATTGGAATAAAAGGAGAGCGCGTCAAATGGCATACAGTGACTTTAGCTTAGACCGAGTAACTAAAACTTTTGATTTAACGATTTCCGATAAAATTGATATGTTCGCTGCTGTATCAGAATTAGACTCTAGTACATTACTGGCAGAAATTCTCAAAGATAATGTACCTTTAGCATTGAGCAGCAACACTGAAAAAGCTCGCTCGGAAATGATTATCGCACCGATTTTGATCGAGCTTAGGAAACAGTTAAACTTGGAAATTAGTTTGTTTTCGGGAATAGACTTTACAGTAGATGTGGAAAAAGGATTAAATGGAAGTTGCGATTTTCTGATAAGCCATTCCCCAGAATTACTAATTGTTAGAGCGCCAATAATTATCATTGTAGAAGCCAAGAAGGAAAATATCAATGGCGGATTGGGACAGTGCGTAGCAGAAATGTTGGCTGCTAGAATATTTAATGAACGTGAAGGCAACGAAATTCCTGCGATTTATGGGACTGTTACTACAGGTACTATCTGGAAATTCATGAAGTTGCAAGAACAAATTATTGAGATTGATTTAGGTGAATATTACTTGAGAGATGTGAATAAAATTTTAGGAATTTTAGCTAACAGTATTAGAAATTAATAACAACTCACAATCTATGGAAACAATACCTGTACTTCCGCCCCCAGCCACCGAATCGCCTACCCCTTGGAATTGGGCGCGCAAAAACCTATTTAGTACCTGGTACAACAGCATTCTGACAGTAGTTTGCCTCATTATCGCCTTCCAAACTATTAAAGGCATTATTGTTTGGGCAACAACAAAAGCTCAATGGCACGTCTTAGAAGCCAACTTGCCGCTATTTTTTGTCGGCCGATTTCCCAGCGAATCCTACTGGCGATTGTGGATAGTAACGGCCATAATTGCCTTGTTGGGAGGATTAAGTTGGGGAAACATTCAGCGGCAAGAACGTCTTTGGAATCCGCCTTTACTAATTCTAATCGGTGCTGCGGTTGTGGGTGCGGTGATTTCGCCGATCGACCTAACCTCTCGCCTCTACCTCTTAGGAATTATTATCGCAGCCGCCGCCAGCTATGCCATCGGCAGGCAAATTCACCCCGACCCCCCCTCGCCCCCCCTTAGCAAGGGGGGGTTGGGGGGGGTTAGCTGGATGCCGGCAGTTTGGGCTCTTTCCTTCCCCATAATTTTGTGGCTAATTAAAGGCGGGTTGGGTTTGGTCGAAGTGTCAACAAATGATTGGGGCGGTTTAGTGCTGACACTGTTTTTAGCAGTTATTAGTATTGTGCTTTCCTTTCCTTTAGGAGTATTGCTAGCACTCGGCCGACAAAGTTCTTTGCCCGTTGTGAGACTGTTATCAACCTTATACATTGAAATTATTCGCGGTTTACCATTAATTGGCATTTTATTTTTAGGTCAAGTGATGCTGCAACTCTTCTTGCCACCCGAATATCCCAAATTGGATAGAGTAATTAGGGCGATTGCTGGACTGACTCTATTCAGTGCAGCTTACTTGGCGGAAAACGTGCGCGGTGGCTTGCAGGCTGTGCCCAGGGGACAGATAGAAGCAGCCAGGTCGATCGGACTCAATACACCCCTGCTTACAATTCTAATTGTACTGCCTCAAGCACTGCGAATAGTCATTCCTGCGATCGGCGGTCAATTCATAGGATTATGCATGGATACATCCCTGCTATCTCTATTCGGAATGTTAGAATTAATCGGAATATCCCGCGCAGTTTTAGCAAATCCATCCTATATTGGCAGATACGCCGAAGTTTACATATTCGTAGGCATCATTTATTGGATATTTTGCTACTCAATGTCCCTAGCCAGCCGCAAAATAGAGCGAACATTAGGAGTAGGCCAGCGCTAAAAAATCATCAAAAATCATCAAATTTCATCAAATTTCATCCCCCTTCATCTGCGGTTAAAAAATAAAAAAATATTATGGCAACTCAACTAACAACCCCAGAACAAGTAATCGTAGCAGAAAACGTCCACAAATGGTACGGACAATTTCACGTACTGCGCGGCGTCAGCATGACCGTAAACCGGGGTGAAGTCGTGGTCGTGATGGGGCCCTCTGGTTCGGGAAAATCGACGTTTATTCGCACATTCAACGCATTAGAAGAATACCAACAAGGTAAAATTACGATCGACGGAATCGAACTTTCCCACGACTTACGCAACATCGAGACAATTCGCCGCGAAGTAGGAATGGTGTTTCAGCAATTCAACCTGTTTCCCCACTTATCAGTTTTGCAAAATGTCATGCTAGCGCCGGTGTGGGTGCGCCGGTGGCCGAAGAAAAAAGCCGAAGAAGTGGCGATGCAACTGTTAGAAAGAGTTGGAATTTTGGAACAAGCACAAAAATATCCCGGACAGTTGTCTGGGGGACAGCAGCAGCGCGTCGCTATTGCACGTTCTCTAGCAATGCAGCCTAAAATCATGCTGTTTGATGAACCGACATCAGCATTAGACCCGGAGATGGTGCGGGAAGTGTTAGATGTAATGCGAAATTTGGCTCAAACAGGAATTACAATGGTAGTGGTAACTCACGAAGTTGGGTTTGCGCGCGAAGTTGCCGATCGCATTGTATTGATGGATGGCGGTGTTTTAGTTGAAGAAGCTGAGCCGGAAGAGTTTTTTCAGAACCCGAAGGAAGAACGCACGCGCAAGTTTTTATCTCAGATATTGTAACTGATTTTAAAGTGTAGTCGGTGGGTTTGGCGACGGTAGCAGCAGTAAAAATCGACCTAATTAAGGTACAATAAAAGAGTGTACAATCAGTCTCTATTTTGCTGAGATAGCTTGCAATGCCATCCACAAAAACTCTGCCGTTAGTAAAAGACTCGGAACGCCTAGAAAGTCGCCTCAAAGAAATCCCGGCGGTTCCGGGTGTATATTTAATGCGAGACGAGAGCGATCGCATCCTTTACATCGGCAAATCAAAAAAACTCCGAAACCGGGTCCGTTCCTACTTCCGCGAAAGCCAAAATCTCAGTCCCCGCATCGCGATGATGGTGCAGCAAGTGCGCGAAATTGAATTCATCGCCACCGACACAGAAGCGGAAGCTTTAGCGTTAGAAGCAAACCTCGTAAAACAGCACCAACCTTACTTTAATGTCCTCCTCAAAGATGATAAAAAATATCCTTATTTGTGTATAACTTGGTCGGAGGAATACCCGCGCATTTTTATCACCCGCAAACGCCGCGCAGGTAGTGCAAAAGACCGCTATTACGGCCCTTACGTCGATACAGGGGCGCTGCGGAGTACGCTACATTTAATTAAGCGAATTTTCCCGCTGCGGCAGCGCCCTCAACCGCTGTTTAAAGACCGTCCCTGTTTGAACTACGACATCGGGCGCTGCGTTGGAGTTTGTCAAGGGTTAACTTCGCCGGAAGAATATCGAAAAATCATCCAAAAAGTAGCGATGATTTTCCAGGGAAGAACTGAGGAATTGCTCGCTTTGTTAGCGCCACAAATGGAACAAGCGGCGGAAGATTTAAACTTTGAAACGGCGGCGCGCATTCGCGACCAAATTAAGGGTTTGCAGTCTTTGAGTGCGGGTCAAAAAGTGTCTTTGCCTGACGATACGGTTTCCAGAGATGCGATCGCACTTGCGGCCGACACCCAGCACGCTTGCGTTCAATTGTTCCAAATTCGTGCCGGTCAATTGGTCGGAAGATTGGGATTTATGGCGGAAATATCCCCCCAACCCAGGGCGGGCACGGGGGCACCGCCCCTACAATCGGGGGGGGAAGAGTTATCTCAGCTTTCTCTTTCCTCCTCCCCTTGGCAAGGGGGGGTAGAGGCCGGAGCGATTTTGCAGCGGGTGTTGGAAGAACACTATCAAAATGTCGAATCTGTAGAAATTCCCAGCGAAATTTCAGTGCAGTACGAATTGCCAGAAGCGGAAATATTAGCAGATTGGTTGAGCAACCGTAAGGGACGAAAAGTTACGATTTTGACGCCGCAGCGGCAAACTAAGGCTGAGTTGATTGAGATGGTGGAACGCAATGCTGAGTATGAATTGGCGAGAATGCAAAGATTGAGCGATCGCAATTCTCAAGCAATGGAAGATTTAGCAGAAATTCTCGATTTGCCTGAAGTTCCTCGCCGCATTGAAGGTTACGATATTTCTCACATTCAAGGTTCTGACGCCGTAGCTTCCCGCGTCGTATTTATTGACGGTTTGCCCGCCAATCAACACTACCGCCACTACAAAATTAAAAATCCTGAAATTAAATCTGGTCATTCTGATGATTTTGCTAGTTTAGCAGAAGTTATCGGTCGCCGATTCCGAGGATTGAAGGAAGAAGAAACAGGCAAGATGGAAGATGGATTTAGCGATTTAGAAGAATCGGCAGAAATCAGCAATTTATCCTCGGTTTCTCATACTATTTCCGACAAACCCGACTTAATTATGATAGATGGCGGCAAAGGTCAACTGTCAGCAGTTGTGGCTGTTTTGCGGGAGATGAATTTGCTAGAAGAGTTGCGCGTTGTTAGTTTGGCAAAGCAGCGAGAGGAGATATTTTTGCCGGGGGAATCTTTGCCACTGCCAACCAATTCTGAGCAACCGGGCGTACAATTATTGCGCCGGGTGCGGGATGAGGCGCACAGATTTGCTGTGAGTTTTCACCGCGATCGAAGAAGCGAGAGAATGAAGCGATCGCGTCTTGATGAAATTCCCGGATTGGGACACCACCGACAAAAACAATTGTTGGCACATTTTCGGTCGATCGACTACCTCCGTTTAGCGACTACCGAACAGTTGGCAGAAGTTTCTGGGATTGGCCCGCGTCTGGCGCAGCAAATTTACGATTATTTCCACCCGTAAAGTCTTACGCAGCATGGGAGACGGGGATTTTTGGGGCGAGGGGGCGATCGACCCGCAAGTCCCGATTCAGCCCCGATTCAGCCACTGTGAGGGAGGTCTTCAAAATTTTTGCACAGGCCTATTGCAATTCCCAGAGGCTTGTGGTATGTTTAGTTTCTGTGCGCGGGCATAGTTTAGTGGTAAAACTTTAGCCTTCCAAGCTAACTATGCGGGTTCGATTCCCGCTGCCCGCTTGAGCCTATAAGAACCTCAAACCAACGAGAAATCAACGGTTTGAGGTTTTTTATTGCCCAGAATAAGGCTGATTCGGCGGTCAAAGTGACTATCAAATGACTATCACATGACTACGAAATGACTATCAAATGACCTTTTTGGATACAATTTGGAGACAATGTGACTAGAATTTGACTAGAAATATCCAGCCGATAGTTAATAGCGGTAAGGTGCGCGGCCCAAGAGCACCCTACATAATTAGGTTCTGTGTAAGCCCTGTATCTGCAAGAATAAGTGGTTAACATAGAGTGCCCTGATTTGACAAGATTGCCGATCGAACTCAGCTTGAGTTATGACTGATTCGGAGTCGCATCAGTCACAAGGAGGGCCCGTGAAATATTTTTCAGTAGTAATGTATTTGCTGCGGGAACGGCAACAGTTTCTCGAAGAAATTCGCCAAGGTGTCAAGCTCAAATCTAAAATTTTCGGTTTGTTGATTTCTAGTACCCTATTTTTTGGCATTTACGGAGCGATATTAGGTGCATCTAGTACGTGGATGCAATGTCTGGTTTCAGCAATTAAGTTGCCAGCACTTTACTTGCTGACGCTGATTATCTGCTTTCCCACACTTTACTTTTTTAATGTCATGTTTGGTTCAAAACGAACTTTTGAGCAGTATTTGACATTGTTGATGACAGCGATGGCGATGATTAGCGTTTTGCTGTTTGGATTTGCACCTGTTAGTTTGTTTTTCCTCATAAGCAGTACCAATTACAATTTTTATCTGGTGCTGAATGTTGCTATCATGGCAATCACAGGATTTTTGGGAGTAAGTTTCATTTATCAAGGAATGCACTTTCTTTCAGAACAAGATGCGGAAGGCAAAGACATCAGGCTAAATATTTTGCGCTTCTGGTTGGGACTTTATGCGTTTGTTGGCAGTCAATTGGGATGGACGCTAAGACCGTTTTTTGGCGCACCGGGACAAGCTTTTCAACTGTTCCGAAACCGAGACAGCAATTTTTATATGAGTCTGTGGCAATCAATTATGTCTCTGGGAGGATCGTAATTAATCCCAATTTAAGGAGATTTTAAAGAGTGATACAAGCGGATTTGGAACAGTTAAAAATTCCTGAGAAGGAGTTGGAGGATTTGAGCGGAATAGCTTTGAGCGACGGTTTTGCAGCGGATTTTTACCGACCTGCTGCATTACGGGACGGCAAAAAGCTGTTTTCTCTTTTGTTGAATGAGTTGCTGATATTTTGTGTGACATTAGTTGTTTCGCTGCCTGTTGCTTTACTGGCTAATAAACCTAATGTTGGTTCATTTAGCGATGCTGAGATATTTGTCCGGGTTTTACAAATAACTTTGGGTTTGTCGCTGGCGATTACTCTTGCTTGGAATGTCTATAAATGGGTTAAGGCCAAGCCTCTGGCAACGCTGGCGGGTCTGCTGGATGAAGTTGAGAAGTATCATGAGGTAATTCAGGCTTTAGATATTATCGATCGCCTAACGGCTGCTGGCAATTTACAAGCCAATTTAATTAACCGAGGAGATGCAATTGAAGCATTAAAAATTACTAGAGAAAGTTTAGTTTGTGCTTTGAAAACAGAAAGGATTCTTAGGGAAAATCAGCAATTTATCGGCCGCCGTTACGAGCTATTTGCTAATATTGAAAGTAATTTGGCTGCTTTGATGGCGCTGGATGTGAGCGATCGGGCGACTGAATACGGGCGGTTGCTAAATGAGGCTTTAGAAATTGGGATGAGCGTGCACAAAGAGGTAAGAAAGTTGCAAAATGGGCGTTAGAGTTGCTGGAGAGTTCCTGGTTTGTAGTAAAAGTAGTAACTGAGATCTTGCACCATGCTCAAGAACAGGCAGGATGCCTGTTCCACAAAAATTAAATTTTCTTGTGGGGTGGGCATCCTGCCCGCCCCTGAAAGGCTTATTGAAAATGGTGGAATATAGAAGTTACTACAAATTTTTTTCCCACCGGAAATTTCAATCATCAAAAATATCCAACTGTTCGCCCTCACACTCTTTTTTACCATCTTTTTTAACACCTTTCCGCAGCCCGATCGCAATTTTGCTATGTTTCTCAATCTGCTTCATCACCTGTCTCGCCCTGTCAATCACCGACGGCGGCAAACCGGCCAATCTCCCCGCTTCAATTCCGTAAGATTTGTCAGCACCTCCCGGCTGAACTTGGTGCAAGAATACGATTTTATCCGGCAATTCTTTCACTGTCACCTGATAATTTGCGACATTATCTAAAATAGAAGCTAACTCATTTAACTCGTGATAGTGAGTCGCAAAAATTGTCCGCGCCCGAATCTCAGTTGCTAAATATTCTGCCACAGACCAAGCAATCGAAAGTCCGTCAAACGTCGCCGTTCCCCTGCCAATTTCATCTAACAAAACCAATGATTGCGGCGTCGCGTGATTGAGAATATTTGCAGTTTCGTTCATTTCCACCATAAACGTAGATTGACCCGTTGCCAAATCGTCTACTGCACCGACGCGGGTAAAAATGCGATCGCAAATTCCCAAACTCGCAGCTTTCGCCGGCACAAAACTACCCATCTGCGCCATTAACTGGATCAAACCCACCTGCCGCAAGTAGCAGCTTTTCCCGCTAGCATTCGGCCCGGTTAAAATAATTAAATCTGGGCGGTTTAACGATTCTTCCCGACCCAAAAAAGCAGAATTAGGTACAAAAAATCCCGGCGGCAAAGACTTTTCCACCACAGGATGACAACCTTCAATAATTTTAATTTCCCGACTTTCTGTCATAGTCGGGCGGCAGTAATTCTGGTAAACTGCTACTTCTGCCAAACCGCACAAAACATCGGCCGCCGCCACGGCGCGGGAAACGTTGCGAATAATTTCGGCGTGTTCTCCTACCTCCGATCGCACTTGAGCAAAAATATCGTATTCCAATTGATTTAAATCTTCCCGCGCTGTCAGAATTCGCACTTCCCTTTCTTTTAATTCTTCAGTGCTATAACGTTCTTCATTGGTGAGAGTTTGCTTGCGGGTGTAGTCCTTCGGCACTTGGTCTACTTTCGATTTGGTAATGCTGATGTAATAGCCGAAAGCTTTATTGTAGCCTACTTTTAAATTAGAAATTCCGGTGCGTTTTCTCTCAGTTGCTTCTAAATTTGCAATCCATTCTTGGTCGGCTGATGCAGTGTGTCGCATTTCATCTAGCATGGGATTGATTCCCGCTCGAATCAAACCTCCTTCTTTTAAATGAATCGGCGGTTCATCAACTAAATGAGCGTGAATTTTAGTGGCTAATTCTTCTAAAATTGGCGGTACATTTTGCAGCGCTTTCAAATAGGGCGAGATCCCTTGGGCTGCGATCGAGGCTAATGCCGGCAGTTTTCCCAGAGAATCAGCTAAAGCTACCAAATCCCGCGCGCTAGCTGTTCCAGAACCAGCGCGGCCGGTCAGTCTTTCTATGTCGTAAATTTGGCGCAGCAACTGCTGCAAATCTTGGCGCAGGGCGTTATTTTCTACTAATTCTTGAATCGTGTCGTGTCGGGCGCCAATGCCTTTAATGCTGAGCAAAGGTTGCAGCACCCAGCGGCGCAAAGCGCGGCCTCCCATTGCGGTGCTGGTTTTGTCAATAGCCCACAGCAGCGAACCGTGAAAAACCCCATCTCTCACTGTTTGAGTAATTTCAAGATTGCGGCGGGTTTGGTAGTCGAGTATGAGAAAATCGGTGAGAGTGTAAGTGTGCAATCTTTGCAAAGAAACTGCTTTTTCCTTTTGAGTTTCTTCGAGATATTGCAGCAAACCGCCGGCGGCGCGGACTGCGAGGGAAAGGTGCGCGCATCCCATGCCTTCGAGCGATCGCACTTTGAACTTTTGCAGGATTCTCTGTTTTGCTTCGGACAAACTAAACGGAATTTGCGATCGCAAAGAATAGCAAAACGAATTCGGCAAACACTCTGGTAAATGCTCGGATTTCTCTCCGGGTCTCAACATAGTCACCAAATCCGGCGCATTAGTCGGTACCAAGACTTCCGAAGGCTGCAAGCGCAGCAATTCTAGGGTTAATTGTTCTAAACTGTCTGCTTGGGTAGTGACGAATTCTCCCGTAGAAATATCTGTATAAGCTAATCCCCAATGTTCCCCAGCAATGACGACTGCTGCTAAAAAATTATTTTGTCTGGGTTTGAGCATTCCGTCATCAGTCAAAGTTCCGGGAGTGAGAATGCGGGTAATTTCTCGCTTGACTTGGCGGCCTTCTTTAGCAGCAATCGAGGCATCTTCCACTTGGTCGCAAACTACCACAGCATAGCCTTTTTCTACTAACATTGACGTGTAGCGATCGAGGGCGTGGTGTGGCACTCCTGTCATCGGCACTCTGCCGATTTCTTTGCCGCTTTCTTTACTCGTACAAACAAGTTCTAATTCCCGCGAAATCGTAACTGCATCTTGGAAAAAACACTCAAAGAAATCTCCGACTCGAAACAATAAAAGTGCGTGGGGATACTGTTCTTTCACTTCCACATACCGCTGCATCATCGGCGTTAGCTTGGTGAATTCTAGTAGGCGGTGGTCGGCATTGCGGATGTTGGCTTGATTGGGGTCTGTTGGGGTAGATGCAGTGTAAGGCATAAAAGGCGATCGATAAATTTTAATCTTTAACAACTTTACCGCAAGCTCGGCTTTTATTTATAACTAATGATACAATATTTGACTATTAATCATCCTTAAGCAGGGTGCGTGATTCTCCTGATTCCGGTGGAGTGTGGAGCGATACAAAAGTCATGCACTTTACTTAATAATCAATAAACCCGCTTTTACTTGAGAAGTTTTTGGTCGCTTTTTATCTAAAGTGAGCCAAGACATCGGCTTTAGTGAGATTAAGTGAGAAAATTTATTTTTTGTGAGATGAAAGCGATCGCCGATCGACAAAAACAATCTCATCCATCTCGCTGTTAGCTGTTATGGCAGAAGGAAGAAGCAAGGATTTCAGCAATTAAGAGCGTCCTAACCGTCGGGCGTGGTTGCTATAACTGTTGGTGGTTAACAGAACAATGGGAAATCTCCTGCACTTTAGTTGGAGGATAAACTTTACATTTTTGTTATTGAAAACAGCCGGAAGATAGATTTATAAATTATACCTCGGATAGAGAGAGAATATATTTTATATGCTTAAAATTAAAACATCCAAGCAGATAATTTATCGGCGTAGTAAATTTAAGATTTAGAATCAAAAATCTGCTAGCTAGTAGTTAACTAGAGGAAAAAAAATAATGAAAGCTCTTTGCTGGCACGGAGCAAATGATGTGCGAGTTGATAATGTACCAGACCCAACAATTATCAACCCGCGCGATGCAATAGTTAAAATCACGTCTACAGCAATCTGCGGCTCAGATTTGCACCTTTATAACGGCTACATCCCGACAATGCAATCGGGCGACATCATGGGCCACGAATTTATGGGGGAAGTAGTCGAACTCGGCAGCGAAGTCAAGAACTTAAAAAAGGGCGATCGCATCGTCATTCCTTTTACTATTTCTTGCGGCAGTTGCTTTTTTTGCAACCGCGATTTGTGGTCGCTGTGCGACAACTCCAACCCCAATGCAGGATTGGCTGAAAAACTCTACGGTCATTCGCCGGCAGGACTGTTTGGCTTCTCGCATTTAACGGGCGGGTATGCAGGAGGTCAAGCAGAATACGCGCGGGTTCCGTTTGCAGATGTCGGCCCTTTAAAAATTCCCGACGGACTTTCGGACGAACAAGTATTGTTTCTCACCGATATATTTCCTACCGGTTACATGGCGGCCGAAAACTGCAACATTCAGCCGGGGGATACTGTAGCTGTTTGGGGATGCGGGCCGGTCGGACAATTTGCGATCAGAAGCGCGTTTATGCTGGGGGCCGAGCGAGTAATTGCGATCGACCGCGTACCCGAACGCTTGCAAATGGCGGCCGCGGCCAAAGCTGAAATCATTAACTACGAAGAAATGGACGCTGGGGAAGCCGTCACCGAAATGACGGGGGGACGCGGACCCGACTCTTGCATCGACGCTGTAGGAATGGAAGCCCACGGCACCGGTCTCGACGCTTTGTACGACAAAGCCAAGCAAGCCGTGCGCTTGGAGACCGATCGACCTACGGCCCTGCGACAAGTGATCGTAGCTTGCCGCAAAGGTGGCACAGTCTCAATTCCCGGCGTTTACGGCGGCTTCGTAGACAAAGTGCCCTTAGGTGCAGCTTTCAACAAAGGCTTGACCCTGAAAATGGGACAGACGCACGTTCACCGCTATTTGCGGCCTTTGCTCGATCGCGTTCAAAAAGGCGAAATTGACCCGTCATTCGTAATTACGCACCGAATGAAATTGGATGAAGCGCCCCACGCCTACGAGATTTTCCTCAACAAAAAAGACAACTGTATCAAAGTTGTCCTCAAACCCTAACTCGCATTTACCCTTCAAGGAAAAACCATGCTTTTACAAGAAAAAGAATCAGGCGACTTGATAGAAATCCTCGATGTAGAGGCTTTACTCAGCCCTACAAAAAATGAAGTGCCGGGAAAAAATCAAGCTGGTCAAGAAGAGCAAGAGACAGCAACTTTTCCCAAGAGTAATTTAGTGTTTCCTTCCGGTGAAGCTCTACCGCGCTGTTGGACTGAGGAAAATTATCAAACTCATTGATTCAACTGATTCTCCCAATCCCGCTTAACAAGGGGGGGACTCGAAGCTAGGGGGATGGACACCACACATAGGTGTCCGCTCAACCCAAAAAACCGCTCTCCGATAGGGGCTAAACCCCCTGCAGGAGGGCGGTTTTGACGTGTTTTTTGACACCCGGAGGACACAGCGCTGTGTTTGTTTAAATAGAATGTACGATCGACCAAATTTAATATGGTCTTTAGTTCGCGGGCGCGAGAAACCGCATTAAACCAAAGTGATAGAAATAACCGGATTTGATTGAATTTCTTTATGACTAAAAGCTGATTCCCTGCCTCACTGGCAGCGTTACAAATAAGGAAAGTCGATCAAAAACCTCTGGTAGGAATTCTCCATGTTTTACCATAAGAAGCCACTACAGTATTACAAAAGACCAGAAAAGCCAGATGCCGTTTACGCCAAGAAAATACAAGAACTAATTGGCGGTACATTTGGCGAAATGACCGTGATGATGCAGTACCTATTTCAAGGTTGGAACTGCCGAGGCCCAGCTAAATATCGCGATATGTTGCTTGATGTCGGTACAGAAGAAATCGGGCATATCGAGATGCTAGCAACTATGATTGCTCACTTGTTAGATAAAGCTCCTGTATCTATGCAAGAAGAAGGTTTCAAGGATGCTGTGGTGGGTGCTGTGATGGGGGGAAACAGCCCGCGAGATGCGATCGCCGACAGCATGAATCCGCAGCACGCAATTGTATCGGGTTTGGGCGCACTTCCTAGCGACAGCGTAGGGTATCCTTGGAACGGCCGTTATATCGTTGCTAGCGGCAATCTTTTAGCAGATTTTCGCTCAAACTTGCACGCCGAATCGCAAGGAAGATTGCAGGCTGTGCGGATGTATGAAATGTCAAACGATCCCGGCGTGAAAGACACCCTCAGTTTTATGATCGCCCGCGACACGATGCACCAAAATTTGTGGCTGGCGGCGATCGAAGATTTAGAAAGTTCGGGAATGGAAACAACGCCCGTTCCGAGTTCCTTCCCGCAGGAGTTGGAAAAGTCCGAATTTGCTTATCAGTTTTGGAATCATTCTGAAGGTACCGAAAGTAGCGAGGGACGCTGGGCGAAAGGCAAATCAATGGACGGCAAAGGCGAGTTTGAATATGTAGCCAATCCCCAACCGTTAGGGCCAGAACCAGTACCGCCGCCGCCCGAACCAAAATTGCACGGCACCGGCATGAAATAGCCCATCAAAAAGTTAATAGTAAGCTTGCCAGTCCACCATTGACTAATTAAATAATTAAGGACTAAAGTGCTTACTCCCAACCTAACAAAAACTAAAGTTCTTACTACTAACCTTTGGTTAGTGGTAAGAACTTTACTCGCTAATTAGCTAATTAATTAGTTAGTTAGGGAATTCAGTCCTTACTAGACACCAGGTTTTGACAATAAGTCTAATAACTAACCACTAATAAGTTATGCAATTGCAAGCAGTAATTCTCGATATTGACGGTACTCTGACGCTCAGCAATGACGCCCACGCTCAAGCTTGGGTAGAGGCATTTGCTGCTTACGGCTACGACGTGGCGTTCGAGAAAGTTCGCCCGCTAATTGGCATGGGAGGCGACAAAGTTATACCCAAAATGGTATCAGAACTTTCCGACGAAGAAGGCGACGGGAAAAAGATTGCACAGCGGCGTAAAGAACTGATTATTAACCGCTTTTCTCCTGAGCTTTCTCCAACCCCCGGTTCGCGGGATTTGCTGTTAAAAATGCAGAAAGAAGGATTGCGGCTAATTATTGCTACTTCAGCTACCACCGAAGAACTTTCCGGTTTGCTGAAAGCTGCACAAGTTGACGATTTATTGGATCAAGCGCAAGCGGCGACATCGAGTGATGCGGAAGCTTCTAAACCGGAACCGGATATTGTGGAAGCTGCTTTGAGCAAATTGCAGATGGAAGCAAGTCAGACTGTGATGTTAGCTGATACTCCTTACGATATCGAAGCTGCGGGCAAGTGCGGGGTGCCAGTAATTGCTTTTAGGTGCGGAGGTTTCGATGATGCTTCGCTGGCAAATGCTGCGGAAATTTACGATCACCCTGCGGATTTGTTGGCGCATTATGACGATTCTCTTTTAGGGAAAAAGGAGTTGGTAGCGCGTTGAAGAAATAAGAGCGATCGCGGTTGGATTGGCACTATTAAGGGCGATCGCTCACAATCCACTCGACTTGATGGGCTTCTGTGATGTCTGGAATATCCAGTCGGGCAGCTAACTTGCGAATGACTGCTTCCGGTACGGTTACTGTGCGCGATCGATTCCGCTGCAATACTTCCTCCAAAGGAACTTCCAGGTAAACAATGCGAATTCGCGCTTGATAATCGGCAAAAAAATTAATTAATTGCTGGCGCATTTGTTTAGTAGTGTTGGTAGCATTCCAGATAAAAGAAAGCCCCACTCTCATATATTCCCGCGCTCTATTTTTGGCTTCCATTATTACATTGCCGGGAGTTTCGTCGGGAGGGACGTTCATCTCTTTCCGCAGTGCATCCAGCGAGATTACCGGCAAATCTGGAAGATTTTCCAGAATCCAATAATCTTTACCGCTTGCCGGCAAGCCAGACATCAAGATTACTTCGCATCGAGTATCGTCAAATGCTTCGTAATCGGGATTTCCGTTCTCTTTGCGGAAGTAGATAAATCGGCTGTGTGCTGATGGAAACAGTCGGGGAGAATCCAAACAATTATTTTCTTCACAAAACTCCCGAAATAGTTCTATTTTATCGAGCAATTCTTGTCTGTCGCTACACTGTCGGCCGCGCACGTCTGCTTCGGCTAAAAGTGCGAGGAAATCGCAGCGGACAACTTGACTGACTTTAATTACAGACTGCTGGGGGTTGGGTTTGTCGATCAGCCAGATGGGTAAACTGCCGAATTTGACGATCGCCACCACTGTTTCGCGAATCTCAAACTGCACTGGCGGCTCGAATTGAGATAAAATTTGTCTGACCATTCTCGCACCTTGGCGGGCGTGACCTTTTGAGCTAATTCTGCCGTCGGCTTCTATTTTTGTAAAGGCTGGTTTGGCGACATCGTGCAGCAAAGCGGCCGCAAAAAGTATCGATCGTTCTTTTTCGGGTAATTGCCGCCAATTCGGGGAAGATATTAATGCTTCGCAGACCATTCTGGTATGAATTAAAACGTCTCCTTCGGCGTGATAAATCGGGTCTTGCTGACATCCTCTTAAGTTTTGAATCCAATCGAAATGATTTTGAATGCTGTCCCAATCCAGAAACCAATCGGGCGGTTCGGGACAAAAGGGAAAAGTCCAAGTTGCCGATGGCGATAACAGTGCATTCATAAATTCACCTGCTGGTTAACTAAAATTAAATAAATCGGTGCCTGGACGCAGAAGATTGGGTATGATTGGGCGATTTAGCCAATGTCCTTCTGCATTTTTAATAGCTGTCAAAAAACTGGCACGCACGTATTTGTAACGCGCTTTTACTATGCCATCTTCTTCGACTTTAATATACAAACCTTCCCTAATCTCGCTCTTGTCAGTCTCTTTTAAACACCGCTCTTCATCTAATCCCAATTCGCCGCAGTACAAACGCAATCGTTCCAAATGTCCGGGTTGAATAAAATGAGATTTTTCCATAAACTGCATCATTTGCTTGGGCGATTTCAGCACTCCAGAAAACAGCACGGGAACGGACACCAACGGCAGTCCGCTTAACAACTGGCGGCGAGATTCTGTACTCAGAAATTGACTGGTTTCTAAGTCGAGCACGTCGTATTCCATAAAATAGTGCGGCAAAAAATCATAAAAAACAGTGTGTTTGGCATAAAGCCATTCGCCGTAAAGAATGTAGCGATTTCCCAGCACTTCTCCCAGGGTTCCGCTGAGACTGAAAGCCCACTGTTTGAATAAGTTAAAATGTTTTTCCCTCGGTCCACCGGTGAGATAGTGGCCGCGACTTTGCAGCAGCATTTGTCCATCTGGTGCGAAGCTGATGCCTGTATTAGCGCCGTCTACCTTTTCTTCAATCACTGTCGGGCGATCGCTCAGGGCGCTAAATGGCACGCTGTCGAGGTCTTCATCGCCTGGTTGGAAACGCGAACCTTCGATGTGATAAGTTCTAGGATATTTAACAATTTTGAGCATCAGCCCATCCATTATATATTTGAGATTTCCGAGGCAACCCCATCCATTTTAGATTGTAATTTTAGATTTTAGACTTGAGAGGCGACCGAATCTATTTAACCATTATAATGGAATGAGAACAAAGGAGCGTGTAAGTTGAAAACTCAAAGCTTTCAGAGCATATCATCAGCAATCGCTGGGATTCTATTAGTAGGCGCGCTACTCATCGGTTTAAACTCTTTTGTCGTCATCAATCCAGGCGAAGCAGGGGTGGTCAGCGTTTTAGGAAAAGCCACAGATGGAGCATTGTTAGAGGGGTTTCACCTCAGACCCCCGCTAATATCCAAGGTAGATGTGTACGATGTAACAGTGCAAAAATTTGAAGTTCCCGCCCAGAGTGCTACTAAAGACCTTCAGGATTTAAATGCTAGTTTTGCGATCAACTTTCGCCTCGATCCTGAGAAAATAGTGGAGATCAGAAGGACTCAAGGAACTTTGGAGAATATAGTCTCAAAAATTATTGCTCCTCAGACGCAAGAAGCATTTAAGACAGCCGCTGCACTGAGAACCGCCGAACAATCTATTACTCAAAGAAGTGAACTGAAGCGAGACTTTGATACTGCGCTGAAGGAGAGGCTATCAAAGTATGATGTAATAGTGCTCGATACGAGCGTTGTTAACATTCGATTCTCCACAGATTTTGCGAAAGCGGTTGAGGAGAAACAGGTTGCGGAACAGCGGGCGCAAAGGGCTGTTTATGTGGCTCAGGAAGCAGAACAACAGGCTCAAGCTGATATTAACCGCGCTCAAGGTAGGGCGGAAGCTCAAAGACTTTTGGCTGAAACTTTGAAGGCTCAAGGCGGCGATTTAGTGCTGCAAAAAGAGGCGATCGAAGCTTGGAGAAGCGGGGGGGCTCAGATGCCAAAAGTGCTGGTTATGGGCGCAGGTTCGAGTCGGGTTCCTTTCATTTTTAATATGAGCGATATTCAGGAAGAACCCGATCACCCGCAAGTGACCAACAATTAAAATATGACTGAGGGTAACAAACCCGGTGTCTGGGAAAATATTGGCTTTGCTAACCAGAAATCTCGCAATAAACCGGGTTTCCTCAGAAAGCACACATAAGTCCTATGAGAGTTGCGCGAATATGCTACACTTCTGAAAGCCACAATATAACGACAGTTTTAAACCTGTCCTTATAAAAGCGAAGTCCGCAATTAAAACGCAGGCAACACACTCATTTTAGAAAGCAAGGAAAAATCATGACCCGCGCTATTATGGAAACCGACAAAGGCACAATCAATTTGGAATTGTTCGATGCGGATGCGCCTAACACAGTGAAGAATTTTGTTGATTTGGCGGAAAAAGGTTTTTACGATGGATTGGCCTTTCACCGAGTCATTCCTAACTTTATGATTCAAGGTGGCTGTCCAAAAGGCAATGGAACAGGCGGCCCCGGCTACAAAATCAAGTGCGAAATTAACTCCAACAAACATTTGGCAGGAACTTTATCGATGGCTCACGCAGGTAAAGATACGGGTGGTAGCCAATTCTTTATTTGCCATTCTCCCCAGTCTCATCTAGATGGAGTGCACACAACTTTTGGCAAAACTGAGGATATGTCTGTCGTCAATGCTATCCGCCAAGGTGACAAGATTATTTCGCTCAAAATTGAGCATTAATTTCCAGTAATTAGTTTTGTTGGCAATAAGGAATAAAGTCCTTATTGCCAACAAAAGTTGTGAAAGTTAAGAGTTTTAAAATCTACAATTCATGACTGTTATCAATGATTCTGCTGTGGTGGCTGAGTTAACTGAACTATATTTAAAATACGAAAAAGCTCTTTGTACGAATGATATTGAAACTCTCGATAATTTGTTCTGGGATGCGCCGGAAGTCGTGCGGTTTGGGGTGACGGAGAACCTGTACGGGAGCGATGAGGTGAGGGCTTTTCGCAAAGGACGATCGCCTGTAAATGTCGATCGAGAAATGTTCAACCTCAAAGTCGTGACTTTCGATGCAGACACGGCGGCTGTGACGCTGGAATTTCGTCGTGTGATGGATGGAGTGGTGCGGCTGGGGCGGCAGAGTCAGATGTGGCGCAAGTTTCCCCAAGGGTGGAAGATTGTTTCCGCTCACGTTTCTTTTTTGCCGCTGGAGGGATGAGCGGTGACACACCTCCGATCAAGGTGAAAAAATTTCCCCAGTCGGTATTTGAATTTGATTATTGTTGAGCCATTTAATTCGGCAGATATTCTTTTTTTCCTTTACTATTAGTGCCTTTGTTTTGTCACCTGTATTCTTCATAGGCAAAGGGGGCACATTAGGTTCGTTTTCATGTTCGTTTACTCTAAAATAAAGCTCTTGCCCGTCATAAGAGTAAATTTTTTTTTCAATAAAAGGGACTAACTTGTATCTTAACCTGAGACCGCATGACCCTGTGGTATCATCGCGATCGTTTAACATTAAATCTCCGTTGTAGTAGCAATAAATAGATTTTAATTGATTGGGTGATGGTACAACTTGTACGATGTCTCCTCTTCCTCCAACAATCACGGAAACAATCAAAGTTCCCGGTAATTTAATATAAATATAATAACTTAATGTCAAGCACGAAATAATCAAAGAAATATTGACAGTTTTCGGCGCTAAATTCGGAACATCTTCTAAAATCTTGGTTCTGTTGAAAGCTATATAAAATACATAAATTACCCCAAAAACCATACCAAATAATCCCAGCCATAAGTCAATATCCACACCAGCTAAAGAATAAGGACAGAGTACGACTATTAAATTTAATATATTAAAAATTATCGCACCCCACACTATAAATTTTGATTTCATATTCTTAGAAGCTGTGAATAAAAATGATTCTCAAGCAGTATCAAAACGCTCAACTTAACTGTAGCCGGAGCAATTCTACCATAGCTGCAGGTCTTTCTTGGTTATCCAATTTTGCAGTAGCTTGGTCATTAGCGCTGTTTTTCCCATATCCCATCCCCTAATACAGTTCATACTTGAGCAAAGTACACGGAATCGAGCCATTAAAAACCGGAATTCGTCGCGATGTCCTGAGTCCCACCTTTTTACCCAACTCCTTATTTCCAGTCAAAATAAAGGCATTCCAACCTTTAAAACGATTCTTGAAAATATCCCCCAACATCTTGTACAAATCTCCCAATTCGCTAGCATCTCCCAGGCGCTCTCCGTAAGGAGGATTGCAAATCAGAACACCTCTGTCTGCTGGTGCTTCCAACTGAGATAACTCGGTTTGAGCAAACTGAATCTTACCAGAAATACCAGCTTGCTGCGCGTTCGTGCGAGCTTGGCTTAACATATCGGAATCGCGATCGCACCCTGCAATCACCTCTTTAAGCTCCGGTAACTCACTATTTTCCGCTTCTGCCCACAATTTATCCCACAAAGGTTCGTCAAAATCCCGCCAAGTCATAAATCCAAAATTTTCTCGAAACAATCCCGGTGCAATATTCAAGGCCTTTAAGGTCGCTTCCAAAGGCAAAGTTCCCGAACCGCACATCGGGTCTAAAAACGGCAAATCTGGCGTCCATTCTGCCATCTCCAACAAAGCGGCAGCTAGGGTTTCTTTGAGGGGAGCAAGCCCCATCGCCGGTCGATATCCCCGGCGGTGTAAACTGCCGCCCGAACTGTCTAAACTTAAAATAGCTCTATCTTGATGAATGTGAATGTTAATTAGCAAATCGGGATGCTCTACATCAACATTAGAACGCTTGTTAAATTGAAGGCGCTGTTGGTCGGCGATCGCATTTTTGACCTGCAAAGCTGTAAAGTGAGTGTGGTTCAAGTTTTCGTTGCCACCGGTGCAGTTTACTGCTAAAGTATTGTCGGGATCTAAGTATTCGTCCCAAGGGATTTTTTGCACTTCGCGGTAGAGCATATCCGAGTTGTAACACCGGAATTCGGCGATCGGCATTAGGACTCGAAAAATTGTTCTCGACCACAGATTGACGCGGTACAATAAAGCGCGATCGCCCGCAAAGTAAACCCCAGTAAAATCTGGCTTAACATCCTGCGCCCCTAAACGTTCTAATTCTTGGGCGGCAATAGTTTCTAATCCGCGCGCAACTGTAGCAAAGTATTGATTCATTGATAATTGGTAATTGGGAATTGGGAATTGGTTTTTCTCGATCGCCCTAAATTATATCAAATCCGGTACCATCGGAATTGTAAAATCGAGTCAACAGTCAACAATCACGGGCGGTGCAACCGAAATTGAGTTCATTCATCTGCGTTAATCTGTGTTTATCTGCCTGTATCTGCGGTTTAAAAAAAGATAAATTCTCGAACCGCAGATGACAATAGATTAACGCGGATTTACGCTGATAAAGAGAATAGAGATCTGAATAATTCCGACTCATCCGGGTGGGTTTCCGCGCACCTCACCCTTGCAAGTCACAAACTGTCAGTAATACTCGTGAAATTAAAAGCTTTCACGCGCACTCCGGGCACGACACTACCGCCGTAACGCTTCACCGCACTAACTGCATCCACATCGCGCAACATATCAGGTAAAACTTGATTGAAACGCAGGTTTTTAATCGGGTAAGCAATTTTGCCATCCTCAATCCAAAAAGTACCGTCGCGAGTCATTCCCGTTACTTCCAAGGTTTTCGGATTAACGTAGCGCACGTACCAAGCTCGACTGACGAAAATTCCTCGCTCGGTTTGAGCAACTAAATCTGCTAAACTTTGGTCTGAGCCGGTCATTACGATCGGGTAATAAGCACCTTTTGCCTCTTTGCCTTTTTGTGCGGCCCAGTAGCGGGAATAAGACAAACTTTGAGGCACGCCATCTTTGATGATTTCCAAATAGTTATTGCTCAATCCGTCGCCGAAAAAAGTATTCGATCGCAACAAAGGATGAGCCGGATCGCGCTGCACTTGCACTAACGGGCTAAAAAGTTGTTCCCCGGCGCGGTTTCCCGCTGGTTTTCCCTCTGCATCGGCGATCGACATAAACGATCGCCCCTCATCCGCCGCCCTCGCATCCAGCCCCCAAATCACCCACGGTAGCAAGCCCGCAAAAGCAGCGCCGTCAAAGATTACCGGATAAACGCCGGGAGTGATGGGACGCGGGTTGCGGGATGCGATCGCCCGATCGAGCACTTGTTCTGCTAATTGGGCGATCGGCAATTCGTTGATACTCCAAGCAGTGCTCTGAGCCCAACTAGAACCGTCTTCAACGCGAGCAGTAAAGCTGAAATCCGCCTTTGTAGACTGGTTGCAGGCGCGGAGTCCGGTTGACGAGGCGATCGCGTACAGCGACGCCTCAGTGCTCAAAGTGCCCGAACCATGAGCGCCCCCCTGGGAGGATCTGGCGCACGCTTGCTGCACCATTTCGGCCCGTGCTAGAGGCGATACAGTTGCCGTTGCTGCGTCGAATGCGGGCGATCGCAAATCGTAGGTTTGAGGCGGCAGCAGCGGCATCCATTCGGGGTCTGCAGGCGCAATTCGGGCCAATTCTTCCGATCGCTTGACTGCGGAGGCGATCGCATCTTCATCAAATTCTGTAACAGCAGCAGAGGCGCTTTTGTTGCCAAAATAGCTAGTAATGCTCAGGCTAAATACAGTTTTGCTGATATTTTGACTGATTTGATTTTCCGAGAAGCGGGAAAGAGATTCTTCGCCAGTAGAGAGACTGACAAATACTTCCTCTGCTTTGGATAGTTTGACTGCTTTTTCTACTACAGATAAGGCTTGGTCTTCACTTAAAAGTGCGGGCGATGTTGTTACAATCATGATTTGTAATTAGGCATTGCGAATTGGGCGCGAATTGGGCATTGCAAATTGGGCATTGCAAATTGGACATTGTTAGCAATTAACTAATAACTAAGAACCGATCCCCCATGTCCCATGTCCTATTACCCAATTTGAATATTCCTCACTCGCACCGGTACACAAGCGTGAGTCATCTGAGCAACCTGCATCGGCTCGCCCTTGCCGCATATATTCGTACCGCACTGAACCAGCTCCGAAGCTGGCCCGATGGCATCTATTTGATTCCAGAAATCAGTAGTCATCGCCTGATAAGTTACATCCTTCAACATACCGACAACTTTACCTTTTTCCACCTTCCAAAAAGCATCGCCGCCGAATTGAAAATTGCGCCGCTGCTGGTCGATCGAATAACTACCCATACCGTCGATTAAAATCCCGTCTTCCGTATCAGCAATCATCTCTGCCAAAGTAGCAGTATGGCTGCCGCCATCCGGGCCCGGCTCCAATCCCAAATTGGGAATTCTCACCATCGGCACGCTCGACCAACTGTCAGCGTAAGCAGAACCGTTGCTGCTACCGCGTCCGAGGCGATAAGCCGTCTCTCTGTCAGTGAGATAATCAACTAAAATTCCATCCTTGACAACGTACCAATCTTGTGATTTAACGCCCTCATCATCGTAACCCATTGTACCGCGGCCGCCCGGTTGAGTGCGATCGCACTTAAAATTCACCCAAGGTGCAGCGTATTGCAGTTTATTTAACTTATCAGTAGTAGCAAAGCTCGTGCCAGCAAAATTAGATTCGTAGCCGTAAACCCGGTCTAATTCAGTTGGATGTCCTACTGATTCGTGGATTGTCAAAAACAAATTTGTCTGCTTAAGAATCAGGGATTTGCAAATACCAGCAGGGATTTTAGGAGCGCGGACTTTCTCAATAGCTTCGGCAGCAACTCTTTCAACTTGACTCAACAAATCATCGGGATTAATATGTTCGTAACCGATATTAAGTGGCGGGCGTTCGTAACTGCGACTTTGGGCATCGCCGCCCGCAATTGCCGTACAGTCAAAGCCCGGATAGCTGCGGTAGATTGTTTGTTCGATTAGCGAGCCTTCTGTAGAAGCAAAAACCTTGTCTTCGCGGCTGGACTGCAAAAAAGAATCAGCTTTTTTGATGCCTTGTGCGCCGTGTGCTAGCAGCTTCTCGTTGATAGTTAGCAGCAGTTCCGCTTTATCAGCAACTGGTACCGAAAAAGGGTCAATGGCGATGGGAGTAATGTAGGTATCGACATATTTTTCGACCGGCACTAACCGCACCGGTTCCTTTTGAGTCAAGCGGCTGCCTTTAGCGATTTCTACAGCCAAAGCGACTATTCTTGCAACCTCTGCGGGTGTTTTGCTGTGACTGGCGGCAAACCCCCAAGCGCCGTCTAGAAGCACTCGCACGCCAAAACCGGAACTTACATTATCTGACAGTTGACTTAAAGATCGATCGCGCGCGTAAAGATTCTGCCTTCGGTAAGTGCAAAAACGCACATCACCGTACTCGCAACCTGTTTTACGAATCAAATCTACAGCCAAATTTGCTAACTCATTAGCAGAGATTTTTGCCGTTAATTGCACCATAGTTATTCGTCATTCGTCATTACTTGTTAATTATTATAGCGCTTTTTAATTATTTGAACGAACCGCGAAGACGCAAAGAGCGCGAAGGAAGAACTGCATCTTCTTCTTTCTCCTCCTTCGCGTCCTTCGCGCCTTCGCGGTTCATTTAGTCTAATATCTTGCACCATTATCCATAGATACAGCACTTCCGGATGTTATGAGGTACAGTAGCAGCAATTAGTAAACCAGTTTTTGAGATGTTTCGGATTAATT
>NZ_JAUBUG010000017.1:19745-93287 GCF_036705345.1 Microcoleus sp. B3-D2 | reverse complement strand
AATTATGTGTCGCTGAACTTGAATCATTCCTCAATTGCTATCGTGATTTTTCTTAACTTATTCAGCAAGCCCTAAATATACTTCTGAGGGAGTCGGATGGTGAGTCGCATAGTCAAAAGGATCGATTCTGACTACGGCGATATCCGGTTCGGGTTCAGAATTGTCATCAAGGGCGATCGGGCTTTTATTATAAACAGCAGCCTGATTTCCCAGAAGATTGTGCAGCAGGTTAGCAGTGCGTCTAGTGGCGGAAGCGTGAACTGTTCCTTTTGCACTTATTTTTATAATATTTCCTTCTATTAATTCGAGTCGTTCTTCTGGGTTAAAAATTCCGATTTCTGCCAGCTTGTGATACTCTTTAACTGTCCATTTACGGAGCGTGAAAGGGGCTTCTGTTGTTAGCATATCTCGATGGATAAATTTATAACTGATTTAACTGGTTCCCAGGCTCTGCCTGGAAACCGATATCTAGAGGCTCTGCCTCGCAAGCTTTTAACTGGTTCCCAGGCTCTGCCTGGAAACCGATATCTAGAGGCTCTGCCTCGCAAGCTTTTATGGAAATGGGAGGCAGAGCCTCCGGATATGCGTTACCAGGCAGAGCCTGGTAACGAGTAGAGCAGTTAAGATGCTCCGAAATTGATTTTTGTTACTTCACCGGCGACAACATTAACTGTTTGTGGAATTTGACTACCCTCAACTTTCAACTGATAAGTTCCCGGAGAAAGCTCGATCGCCCCAAACCATCCTTTACCATCGGCGCGCAGTTGACGCACCTTGGCAGCAGCATCGATCGACTGCAATGTCAAGCTGGCACCGTCGCAATTTCGATCGCACCGCTGCAAATTTCCAGCGATCGCACCTGTAGTCGGCCGCGACTTCCAAGGCATATCGGGAACCGCTGCTGCTGTCGCCCACACAGGCTGAGTTTCGTAGGTTTTACCCGTCGCAGCATCAACGTATTGACTCGGCACAGAAAGCGCGGTGTAAAACAAATCGTTGCTTTGGGGAACGTATTTCCAAGGCTGGCGGGGCAAATCACCGCTACCGCCCGATCGCAGTTCCACATTCGTGTACACGTTGCTGCTAGCGTAGGAATAGAGCACCGTACCCGCTACGTGATTTCCTTTCGCAGAAGGCCCTTCGGCGCGGCGAACCTGCGCTAGGGTGTCTTCGATGTAGTTGAGGTAATTGCCCGGGCCGATCGCAATTTGGCGGTTGTACTGGTGGTCTTTAGCGTACTCGATCCAGTTGTCGTAAGCGAGTTTTTGCGATCGTTTGTACTCGCGCTGGTAAGTCATCGGCATCGCCATGTCTACGATGCCTTCTTCCAGCCAAGCGCGCCAATCCTGCAATACTTCTTTGTAAGGCTGCGTTTGATACCACCCTGCATCGTTTTTCGGGCCGTCTCCCCAGGCGATCGTGGCGGCGGTAATTTTAACGCGCGGTTTAATCGCAAGGCTTTCTACATAAAGCTTCCGGACTAAATTTGTCACCTGTTCGCGCCGCCACTGCATCCAGGCGGGATCGGTGGGTGCGGGTTTGCCCGATCGACCTGTTTGCTGATTGAAACGGGCGATCGCAGTCGGATTGTAGCCCCAAGTCGGCCCGCCGTAGCGCACATAATCCAACTGTACGCCGTCCACATCGTAGCGCTTCAGCAAGTCCAAATAGACGGAAACAGTATAATCTAGGGCGTCTGGATGGCCGGGATCGAGATAGCCTTGGGCTTGCCCACCGTAAGTCAGCATCGCCCAATTGTCGCTGCCGGGGGCAGAAGGCCCGTGTTGTTGCCAAACGTGACCGGCGGGAATTTTGGTGCCCGAAACCACCGGCAGCGTCACCATCCAAGCGTGTACTTCAATGCCTGCGGCGTGGGCTTTGTCAATCAAATCTTGCAGGGGATCGAAACCCGCCGGAACGTTGGGATCGAGGGTGCGGGGTTCGATCGCACTCGTGTAAAAAGCATCGCCACGGCGGCGGACTTGGGCGACGATCGCATTGGCATTTGCCCGCTGCGCGTCTGCGATCAATTTTGTGACTTCTTGAGGGGTTTTGAAGCCGGGGTTGAAGGCGTCCACCCAGAAGGCGCGAAAATCGGCGGTTTGAGTTTGCGGGGGCATAGTTGCGATTGCCCGGGAGGGGAAGTTTGAGAACCAACCAGGAGTCAGCAGAAAACTAATTGTTAAGCCAATCAGGAACAAGCTTGACAAAAAGAATGTTTTGGTATTTCGCATCAGAAATGTGTGAGAGAGCGTTTAACAGTCCTTTACAGACTTTTGGTTTGAGCGTCCGCTTGACATTTTCGCACAATCGTACATTAATTGGGCCGATCGGTAAATAGTTGAGTAATACCGCTGGGATAGTCGAGAATGAGATTAAAATTGACCTCGGCAAAATTGGCGATATTTTCCGATATTTCAATATAGCGGTTGAGCCAGTAAATTGAATCCGCTACACCACTTAACATAGTTTTACAGGCTAAATAGGGTTTTAATGATTTTCATTTTGGCTGTATCAAGGCCGGGTTCAAGTTTGGCAATTGGAGTTAGGCTTTTCCACTTGCCTTTATTCGCGTTGAAAATAGCATCTGCTGTTTTTTCGGCATCAATCTTATCAAAGCCTCCTATTTTATTAGTGGATAAGTAATTGAGGCGATCGAAAATTTCATCTCTAGATGCACGTTTCACGCTAACTGCTTCAGGCGGTGGCGGCGGTGGCGCCACTGGAGCAGGCGATAGAAAGCAGACTTTGGCAAGTGCATCCAACTTTTTACCCTTAGTAATGCCACATTTTAAGCTGATAACAGGGTTAAAGTTTGACCACGTTTCCCGATTGGCTGCTGAAATGCGATTAGCTGCTACAATAACATCCAATCCCTTCAATGCACTTCCTGGTTCTGCAACCAAATATCTAAGTGCAGCGAGAATAGTATCTCTTGATGCTGTGCTAAGGTTAACTTTTGGTATGACTTCCCTTGCTAAAATTTTAGCTTGCTCAATGTTTTTAGATTCTGGCTCAATGATTATGCACCAGACTCGCTCTAGTTCAGCTTGTTGAGCGACTGCATAAATAAACGAATTGCTGACTACTTGATATTGATAATCACCTGTTTCTTTAACAATCACAGGAATCCAATTGCGTCCGCCAGCGTTCAAAATAGCCTCGGCTGCGGCGGTGATAATAAACTCAGATTCAGAGCAGGGTTCCCCTGGTTCAATATCAGCTAATGGCAGGTGCATCAGCTTACCGATGTCATCATATTTACTCATTGTAAGAAATACTCCTTAATTAGACCAAAATAGTGTTCAGCAGCGGTCTTGTTAAGAAAGACAGCGGGAATATGAGAGAAAGCAGCATTGGCAACAGTTGCATAGCTGGGAATGCTGAAGATAGTTTTGTCAGCCTTCCCGCTTGTAGATTTAGGCCAATAATATGGTAGCAGATCAAAGCTGCCTTTTTTAGCTTGATTAATTATTTTTTCAATTTCCAGATTCGCTGTCTGAAGCCCAGGATCTGTGATCTTCTCTCCATTGAAAAAGATGGGTAAGGCAATTGGCCCACCATCTCCTCTTTCTTGTTTAATTTCGGGAATAAAATTTGTAATTACCCTCGCGGCATTGTGTAGTGAGGCTAATCCATTATGCTTGGTAGGGATGAGAACAACGTCAGAGGCATAAAGACTGCTCTGACTGAAAAATAACCATTGGGTAGGGCAATCAATCAATATGTAATCATATTGATAAACAAAAGTTTTAAGGATATCTCGCAATCTTTTTGGCCCCCTTGGAACTGTCATACTCTTTGTTGTATGGTTTACACTCTGCTCTGTAAATTCTTCCATTCTTTCATCTGATGGAATCACCTCAAAAAGATGTAATTGTTGTCCCTGTTTGTTGGTGTGAATAAAAGGAACAACTGTTTTGATAACATCTGCTTTGGGATTAATTAGACAGTCAGATAAAGTAATAGAGCCTACGCCTAATCCAAGAGTTTGCGTTAAATCTCTTTGTGAATCAAAATCAACTACTAGAACTTTCTTGTTTTGTTTTCGCAAAATTGCTGCTAAATTGAGCGTTGTTGTCGTTTTGCCTACACCTCCTTTATTGTTATAGATACAAACCGTCAATGCCTTGGGCGGGTTGTCAATCAAAGATTTGATATGTTGGACAATGGCACTAATATTACTTTTGTTAATCAGAGTGCAAGCAGTTGCTGGAATTACAACTTTCCCATGCCTCTGAAATAACTGGATATGAATGCCATTGGTAATAATGCCCCATTGAGCGGTTTGACATTTAGGAGATAGCAGATATCTTTTAATCTGTTCCCTAGTAGCGTTATATTTGGGAGTACCTTCCGCCAAGTTAATTTTAGCTCCTGTCGCTATTGCCCGTCCCTTGCCTTCAACAAGTAAGTAGGGATCAACACCCGAAAACAAAAACTTATTAGTCCCAATATTTTTACGAGCGGCGAAATCTACTGTATCAGCACCTCGACCTGTTGGAAATTGCGGAAACAGCATTTCATTTTTAGTGAATCCAAGTGCTTCTATCAGAACCGACGTAAATTGAGAGTTGACGATCGCTTCACTGGCATTCTCTGGAATGCTATCTAAAACTTGACTCCAGTTGATAGTTGTCATCATTTATAGCTAGATACTTAAGTAAAATCATAACGCTTGGTTTGAGTTTGTGTCATCGTTAGCTACCTCCCGCTCTAGCTATATGAACAGTCAACATACTTTGGGATAAGTTATATATTTTCTAGGGCGCTTGACATTTTTGCACATCCGTGGCATTTTGGGCGAAAATACACTGAACTGGCGATCGGCAGCATCACCTAATTTTCGGGATACTTTCTTGAACTGTGAAGGATACGGAGAATTTCTACGTTTTCTTCTTTTACTCGATAGATGATGAGATAAGAGGTATTGGAAATGACAAGTTCTCTAGTAGCTTCTGGGCGACCAACTCGACCCATAAAAGGAAACTCTGCGAGTTGACCTACAGCACTCTGAATCCTTAAAATTAATTGCCTTGCTGCCTCTGGATCATCTTTGACAATATATGCGTGAGCCTGTTCTAGATTTCGCAAAGATTGTCGCAGCCACTTAATTTTTATTAATCAATTTGGCAAAAACTGCTTGGACTTCATCATCGCTGGCAAAGTCTCCAGCTTCCGCCTCGGCAACGCCTTTATTAATCTCATCGAGCAGCCATTGATAATTTTCTAGGTAAGAAGCGATCGCTTCGTTCAAAACATAAGTTAAATCGCGATCGGTGACAGTAGCGATCGCCTTCAGCGCCTCTTTTTTTTCGCTATCAAGGAGAAATGTAAAACTTTCTTGACTCATGGCTGCCCTTTGCTGTTATGGGAAGAGAGTAAACTGGTACTATGATAGCGTATAGGTTCCTATTTTGGCGAAAATACACTGAACAGGCGATCCTCTTCGAGGGCTTCGCTAACGCACTTTTTGAACAAATGATAGTACCGCACTTTCAAACGCTAGCCCTTCCGGGTAACAGCTACTCAACTGCAAGCAATTTACTCGATCGAGTAGATGGCTGGCGCCAAGAAGCAACCCGAAAGTTGCAGCAAAGCCAGAGAGGAGAAAAAGGACAATTTTTAACACCTTCCTCAGTCGCAAGTTTGATGGCGGGAATGTTTGAATTTAACTGTCCCGATATATCGCTTTTAGATGCCGGTGCAGGAATTGGTTCGCTGTTAGCAGCAGTTGTTTGCGAACTTTGTCAGCGCCCAAACAAACCGCGTAGCCTGCACATTACAGCTTATGAAATTGACCTTATTTTGATTGAATACCTCAAGCAAACTTTAGAATTGTGCAGTATAGAATGTCAGCGTTTTGGGATATCTTTTACCTGTGAGATTCGCGAAATTGATTTTATTCAAGACAGCGCCGCTATGTTGCAGCCCAATCTATTTACACAGCCAGTAAAACGGGAATTTACCCATGCAATTATCAATCCTCCCTATGCCAAAATAGACGCTAAATCCCAAGCCAGAACCTTGCTGCGTTCTATAGGACTAGAAACCAGCAATCTCTACGCTGGCTTCACAGTTGCTGCAGCTCACCTGCTCAAACCAAATGGTGAATTAGTATCGATTACTCCCCGCAGCTTTTGCAACGGTTTATACTTTCGAGATTTCCGCAAAGTCTTCCTTCAAATGATGGCTTTACGCCAAGTACACATCTTTGAATCCCGACAGTTGCCATTTCGCGATGATGCGGTGCTGCAAGAAACTATTATTGTGCGCGCCACCAAACAAATAGAACAGCCAGATACTGTACTAATTACCTCAAGCAGCAGCGCGGGCGACGACCTGGTTTTATCTCACCAACTGCCCTATACCGCCCTAATTAATCCCAAAGACTCCGAGCAATTTATTCGGATTCTACCGGATTCTCTCAGCCAGAAAGTAGTCGAGCAAATGGCTCAATTTACTTGCACCCTAGAGGAATTAGGCTTAACAGTTTCCACCGGAAAAGTTGTAGATTTTCGTGTTCGCTCTGACTTGCGGCTAAAACCTGAAAACGGTACAGTTCCGCTGATTTATCCCGCACACTTCTCGGCTGGCGGTGTTGAATATCCCACAGCCACGAGAAAGCATCAAGCTTTAGCTGTCACGGAAAAAACTGCTGCACTCCTCGTACCTAACGAACATTATGTTTTGAGCAAGCGCTTCTCCTCAAAGGAAGAGAAAAAGCGAATTGTTGCAGTTGTCTGGGATGCCAATAAAATTAATAGTTCTAGCGTTGGTTTTGAGAACCATTTGAATTACTTTCACCAACAGGGACGCGGATTAGACCTCACCCTGGCGCGGGGATTGGCCGTTTATCTAAATTCGAGTTTGGTAGATGCGTTTTTCCGACTTTTCAACGGACACACTCAAGTTAATGCTACGGATTTACGCAATTTGAAGTATCCTAATCTAGAGCAATTACTTTTACTTGGCGCTCAAATAGGAGAAGTATTTCCTACACAGCGGGAGATCGATCGACTTGTCGAGACACAACTGCTTAACGCGACCAATCCGTTAGAGAATAGTCCGATGACAATCAAGAACCGTATTGATGAATCTCTAAAAATACTTGCAGCCCTGGGTTTTCCAAAAGGTCAGCTTAACGAACGTTCCGCCTTAACCCTTCTGGCTTTGCTTGACCTCAAGCCAAAGGATGCTTGGGAATTGGCAAAATCTCCACTTCGGGGAATCACACCAATTATGGAATTTATCGATCGGGAGTACAGTAAAAAATATGCACCAAATACGCGGGAAACTGTGCGCCACCAGACTGTGCATCAGTTTCTAGATGCAGGTTTAATTGTTGTTAATCCTGACAGTCCCGAACGTCCGGTGAATAGTCCAAAAACTGCATATCAGATAGAAGAAAGTGCTTTTGAACTGCTGCGGACTTATGACACTTCTGACTGGGAAAAGAATGTTCGCGCTTACCTCGTTCATTTTAAGGAAGAAAAATTATTGCAGGCTTATTCCAAAAATGAAAATATTTGTGAGCCAGAATGATGCTAAAATACACTATTTATATGGCTGCCGCTGGCAGGGGAATGACATATACTGTGATGCAAGCGGTTTAATTGACCGGAATTGTCGATCGCACTCAGTAAATTAGATAAATAACTCGCCAAAATATCTTTGCAATGGAAAAAAAGCAAAACGCTGGATTGTGGGTATCAGTATTGTATTTCGCTCAAGGTCTCCCTTACACCGTCGTTAATTTAATGTCGGTGATTTTTTTGAAAGGTATGGGAACCAGCAACGAGCTCATCGGATTAACAAGTCTTTTGTCTTTTCCTTGGGTGTTAAAAGGTTTGTGGGGGCCAGTTGTTGATTTGTATTCCACCAAACGCAAATGGATTTTAGCAACCGAAATCATTTGTGCTTTTCTGTTTGCTTTCCTAGCGTTTGGCGTATTAACGCCAGCACCGATTATTATATCGCTTGTGATCTTTACGGCGATCGCCTTTGTGTCAGCTACTCACGACATCGCCATTGACGGATTTTATTTAAACACTCTGAATAAAGACCAGCAAGCCTTATTTGTCGGGGTTCGCAACACGGCTTATAGAGGTGCTGTCATTGCCGGTAGCGGTGTATTGGTGTTCTTAGCCGGGAAACTAGCCGAACAGCATTTAGTCACCGGAAATACAGGCGACACCAAAATATATCAAGACATTCCGCTGTCACTTTTCGGTTCGGATTTTAGCGTGTCTGCGCTTAACTACGGATGGGCGACAGCCTTTGGCATTTGTGCGATTATATTTGTGCTGATATATCTCTTTCAGCGGTGGTATCTTCCCTATCCTAGAAATTACGCTCTGGAATCCGGCGCCCCCCAACAAACAACAAGCTTTATCGAAGCATTTAAAACATATTTTAAGCAAGATAAAATTGGTTGGATTGTTACTTATGTCTTAATTTTTAGGTTAGGCGATGCCTTGACGTTTAAAATGGCTCCGCCATTTTTAATGGATAAAGTAGAGAAAGGAGGATTAGCAGTTTCTACATCGGACATGGGTCTGTTATCGGGTACGATCGGGGTAATGTTTCTGTTAATTGGAGGGTTGCTGGGCGGCTATTTAATTGCTAAACAAGGATTAAAAAAATGGATGTGGCCGACGGCAATTCTGCAAAATTCAACTAACGTGCTGTATTGGCTGTTGGCAATCAATCAGCCGGGGATTGAATGGGCTTATGCTGTAAATTCGATCGAGCAATTTACTTACGGACTTGGCGTAGCTGCCTATACAGTGTTCTTGATGCGGACTGTCCGCCCTGAATACGAAGCATCTCACTACGCGATTACAACGGCTTTTATGGCCGCAGGAGTGCTGATTCCGGGTGTTTATAGCGGCTACTTGCAGGCGAGTCTCGGCTATCAAAATTATTTTTTGATGAGCGCGCTGGCTGTGATTCCCGGTATGATGACGATTTTCTTTTTGCCACTAGAAGATGAGAAAAAATTAGCATCCATGCCCAGGCCTGGACTGGACGATTTCGATTAATATCAAGTCCGGTGGCTATAATTATCAGATCCGGGTGGGGCGGGTTTACCCGCGTTGCACAATTTGAGGATGATTCTTGTGGGGTGTCCCGCCTGCCCGGAAAATACACGCCTTCGGGCGGGACGCCCATCGCACAAAACAATCAAAATCATCCCGCAATTATGCAAGGCCGGTTTACCAATTTCTGCACTACTTTTTCGAGATTTCGGTGAACCCGCCCCTGCAGGAATATTGATGTTTTTAATCATCTAACGAGTATAAATTCTGTGTGCTGGCGTTCATAAGATAAAATAAGGACACAACAATGTTGTGTCCCTACCGCTACCGAATATCTGTATATCTGTATTGCCAGCCGCCAACTAAATCGCAATAAAATCACTAGCTGTTAGCGGACTACTTGGAATGCCAGTAATACTGGCAAGAACTTCGCCGTTACTGGCAATTTCAATCGTCGTTATAAAATCGCCTGGAGTAACTTTCAGTTGGTTGAACCTCAAACCTCCGCTCAAACCGATTAAATCTTGACCCTTTTGAAAGTCTATAAGTGTATCTGTATTGGCGCCTGCCCCTAAGACCAATACGTCGCGTCCAGCGCCACTAATTAAGAGATCCGCACCCTTTCCCCCAATCAGCGTATCGTCTCCTTCTCCACCGCTCAAATTGTCATCGCCTTTGCCACCGAATAGCTGGTCGTTGCCGATGCCACCGCTGATAATATCGTTGTCTTTGCTGCCGGTGAGAGTGTCGTTTCCCCCATTGCCAATCATAATATCGTCCCCTGCAAAACCTGAGGCTGTATTGTTGCCATCGTCGCCTACTAAATTATTAATTGCGGATGGATCGAGAGCAGTTTTCATTGCCACAACGTTTCCTAAAAAGGAGGTTCCCGGAGTGGTTCTTAATTGCTCTAAACTGCTGCGCGATTCCAGCGATGTTCCCAAGGCTGGCAGTGCAAAATCTAAGCCCGCTAACAGCTCTAAATAATCGGAATCTGTGAAAGTGAAATCCGGGCGGTTCAACTGGTCTACAGAGATTTCAGTCTGAGTCAAGCCGGGAGGAGGAGAACTTAACAAACCGCTTTGGGTGTGCTTGTCCAAGACAAGTAGCGGGTCAATAATCGGGTTAGTAAATGTTTGAAGAACTACTTTTCCTGGGAGAAAAGCTTCTCCTCCCAAACTCACAAAATCGCCGCTAACGATGTAGTGAGTTACATTTTTTCCTGCACCGACTTTCTGCTTGAATGTATTGACAGTGTTTTGATCAACTCCGGGAGAATTGAAGGTGACAACATCTCCGATAGTAGAGGTAAATTCAGTGGCGGCTAGTTGCGTTATGGCGCCGCCCAAGCTGTGTCCCAGAAGGTCTGGTGGCAAGCGGCTGGGGTTTTTTGCTGTATCTTGACTGATTTGTGTCAGCCAATTTCCTAAGGCTTGTTTGTTGGCTTCAAATTGGTTGAAACCGGCGCCGCGCGGGTCTGCGTTGGCAAGATCGTCTACGGGCGAGTCGGTGCCCCGAACTACCAAAACGGGCGGTTTGTCTGGGGTGGTGGAAATTAAGCCGATCGCGTGAAATCCAGTCGCGGGATCGTCAAAAGTGCGATCGATTTGGTAGCCAGCAGCGCTCAAACCCGTTTGAACTAAGGTTTGAGACTGGGGGTTGTTATCTATGTAAACAAGTTGCTTGGCTATAGTTTCGTAAGCGGCGGGGGATGAGGGCATATTTTTTTATTTCCTGTCGTTTGATGGGGAATTAGTTTTTCAGCTACTTAACTAAGTTTACAATAAACTAAGTTTATTAACCATATTAATTGGTCATTTTTCGTGGCTTTTTAGGGGCAATTCAAGCGCCATTTTTTTGTTACAAACAACAATATCGCTACAAAACCCACCCGGGTTTTGCGCCACCAAAAATACAAATTTTTCTCGCCCTCAATCTATACAAAATCTACCCGCGTAATATCGCTTGCCACTACGCCTCTGAGAGTAGCAAGAACTTCACCAGTAATCGGGATAGTAATTAAAGCTCCGTCACCCGCTTGGGTTACTCTAATTTGAGGAAAAGTTAGACCGCGCGACAGTGTAATTAAATCTTCACTATCTTGAAAATCTAGAATCACATCGGCTCCGCCACCGGATTCCAATACAAAGCGATCGCGCCCCGCGCCGCCCATTAAAAAATCGTTGCCAAACTCGCCGGAAATCAAATCATTTCCGTCGCCACCGTCCAAATAATCGTTATCTCTGCCACCGTACAAGAAGTCGTCGCCATCACCACCGGTGATGCTGTCATTACCTCGATTGCCTCTGAGAGTATCGTTACCGCGATTGCCGATAACTGTATCCTCTCCAGGGCCGCCGGTAGCAGTATTGTTGCGATCGTCCCCTAATAAATAATTCGGTTGTAAGGGAGCTAAACCGTATTGCATTTGTCTGATTAACTGCACAAAAGAAAATTCTGGTGCCGTTCTCAAACTCTCTGCACCCGCTCTGGTTCTGATGGCTACTGACACATTGGGCAGGGCAAAATTCATCGCACCGATAAACTCGTTAAAATCTGAGTCGTTGTTATAAGCAAACTCGGGACTGTTTAATTGTTCTACGGAAATTTGCCTCTGCAAAAAACCCGCGGGCGGAGTAGTTAACAAATTTTCAGCTCGATGTTTTGCCAAAACAGTTAAGGGATTAATACTCGGGTCTGTAAAACTTTGGATAAATACTTTACCCGGGATAAATGCTTCCCCAAACAAGCTAACTACATCTCCGCTGACAATGTAGTGAGTGACATTTTTGTTGCCTGCCCTGCTGAGATTTCTCCGAAAAGTGGTGAATGTACTCGCTGACACTCCCGGAGAGTTGAAAGTAAAGATATCGCCCGTCAGAGATGTGTATTCGGTTGCTACAATTTGAGCGACTGCTCCGCCCCAACTGTGCCCGATGACATCGGGCAATAATTTGCTGGGGTTTTTACCTGTATCTTGACCGATTTCTGTTAGCCAGTTTCTGATATTATCTTTGTTCTTTTCAAATTCAGGTAAACCAATGTCCCGCGAGTCGGAAAAGATAGCGTCGCCGTCGATGAAGTCTGTACCTTTAAATACGAGGGCTGGCGGGTTTTCGGGATTGGATGAACCGAACCCGATCGCATAAAAGTTTGTTTCTGGGTCGTCGAATATGCGATCGATATAGTAGCCATTAGTATCTAGGAAACGCGAAACTTCATTGGCTGCGCTTGGCTTTTGATTTAAAAAAACAATTGATTTAGCCAGAGCTTCATAAACAGCAGGCGAGGCACTCATAATATTATCTTTTCTGTTTGTTGGTATTGGCGATCGCTCTCTTGTTGAGCTAAGTGCCCAATAGCAGCCATTATAGCTGACAAGATTTTATGGTAGACTTGATAATATCAACTCAAGAATCAAGTTTTTGCGGTTATGGCTATCATTCGTCAATACATTGCTCCATTTATAGCGATATTAGTATTTTTTGCGGCTCTGGTAGCAGTCAGCGCTCGCATCTTTTTGCCGGCTGACATGGCGGCCCCGGCACCTATTGAGGAAGCGATCCCCCAAAAGCAAGCGGCAGTATTGAATCCAATTTTCTTGGGGGTAAATTATTCCGCTCTCCGTGTCCGGTGAGCTGATGTCTGCTCAACTAATACCGGGCTACGGGCTGCGCTCAGGATCTGGACTCGATCGGGCAAAACTGGTAAAGTTTATGCACCGGACTTACCGAGAGCTTTACCCGGATGGGGAATTGGAACATTTAGCTCAAACTGTCGAGCAGTATTTTTCTAACCAGACGCCGGTTTGGTGGGTAGAGTGCCAGAAAAACAGCCAGGAAGAGGCAGAAATTTTGCCGGCGCTTCCCTCGCAGTATCTCAATCCACAATCTCAAGTCCAAAATCTGACATCGGTTGTCGGATGTTTGTGGTTGGGAAATGCGATCGACCAAACCACCGGAGAACGCTACGCTCACATTTTTTTGCTGTACGTAGCACCGGAACATCGCCGTCTGGGGATCGGTGCAGCTTTAGTTATTCATGCTGAAAATTGGGCGCGGGAAAGGGGCGATCGGCAAATTGGTTTGCAAGTATTTCTGAGCAATCAGCCTGCGGTGAATCTCTATCAAAAATTAGGCTATCAAAGTCATTCCGTCTCGATGCTCAAGTCTCTTTAAAAAATAAAAGGTAATGTTTGTAGTAAGGACGAAGAGTTGTGATAGAGAAAGAAGCTGAAAACTTTGTGACTTTATGGGGACTTAAGTCTTGACTGCGAACTTTATGGAGGACTGAAGTCCTCACTATGAACCACATGAGGACTTCAGTCCTCCCTCGGAATACTTTTATTGGTATTATCCTAGTTGCTGTTGACCGTTGTCTGAGTTGCTTAGGAGCATCCTCTGTGCGGTAAAGTTTTTTTATGAACAATAACGACTACTCCAACGCCCTTGATACTGACACGGAACTGGAAAGCCCTTTGGATCAAATTTATGAATCCGAACCCCCGCTGCCAGATCCCGAGGAAATGCTGCCTTTGCTGGAATCCCCAGAACCTCAGCACCGGATGATTGCGGCGCGGGCTTTTTGCGAACTGCAGGACGATCGAGCAATTTCGCATTTAATTAATTTGTTGAGAGACGGTTGCCCCTTGGTGCGGGTGAGCGCAGCTTATGCGTTGGGGCGAAATCCGAGTCCCGATGCTGTGGAACCGCTGATTCTTCAGCTTAACTGCGACTGGAACGGTTACGTTCGCAAAGGGGTAGTTTGGGCCCTGGGAAATTGCAGCGACCACCGCACTTTGCCATCTTTAATTGATGCTCTGAAAACTGATATTTCGGCGGTGCGTTTGTGGGCGGCGAGTTCTCTGGGTCAAATGGCAAAAGTTGGTTACTCTGTGGTGATTGCTGCGATTCCGCCGTTGATTGAAGCGCTGCGGGGAGATTCTGTATCTGCTGTGCGGAGCAACTGCGCTTGGGCGATCGGGCAACTGGCCCGGGAATTGCCGAATAATATAGTGTACGCTGGGGCGATCGATGGTCTGATTGAAGCTTTAGAAGAAGATGAAGATATGGGCGTGCGGGAAGATGCTAAATCTTCACTCTTGCGAGTCGGCGACCCGCGCGGATTGCAGATAATTGAAGACTTAGAAATGGAAGGACTTTTGTGATTTAAACGCCCCCTTTACTAATTACCATTTACTAATTATGCCTTTCATCAGTGCTAAAACAGATTTTGGTTTCAAAAAAATCTTTGGTTCGCCCCAGAGCAAAGACATTTTGATTAGCTTCCTCAATGCTATGCTCTATGACGCACACCCAACCATTGAAGATTTAGAAATTATTGATCCTTACGCCGCGCCGAGCGTTACTGGATTAAAAGACACTTACCTAGATGTTAAAGCCAAAATTACAGGCAACAAAACTGTAATTATCGAAATGCAGGTAATAAATGTAGAAGCTTTTACTAAACGGGTAGTGTACAATGCCGCCAAAACCTACGCAACTCAACTCAGACCCAGGGAAGGATACTCGAAATTAAATCCTCTCATTGCTTTAACAATTACCGATTTTATTTTATTTGAAAATACAGAAAAATTTCTCACCCATTTTGTCTTTAAAGAACTCGAAGAAAACTTCGAGTATTATAACAGAGAAATCGAATTAGTGTTTGTCGAACTTCCCAAGTTTAACAAAGAACTAGAACAAATCGAAAACCTAATTCAAAGCTGGATTTATTTTATCAAAAATGCTCCCCTATTCGATGAAATTCCTGAAAAGTTCACATCTATTCCCGAAATTCAAACAGCTTTTTCCATCGCCAGCAGAACTAATTTAACCCTTAAGGAATTAGAGGAATTGGAAAAGCGGGAAATGTTTTTTGAAGACCAACGCGGTGCTGTTATTAAAGGGATGCAAGAAGGTCGCCAAGAAGGTCTAATTGAGGGGCAAACAGCATTAATCCTGCGTCTACTCCGGCGGCGCACTGGCGAAATCCCACCCGAAACTAAAACTCGCATTCGGCAGTTATCTCTCGAACAATTAGAGGATTTAGGAGAAGTCTTGTTAGATTTTACCAGTCAAGAGGATTTGATAGCTTGGCTGGAATCCGTGTCAGCATGAATTTATAAATTTTGCACTTCTGATACTAAATCCGGCTTTAATACCCCCTTCATTCTTGATTCGCCGCAGGCGGACTGTGTTTGTGTAGTAGCGGTTTCAACCGCCGAGTTTCTAATCTAATAGGTCGGGTTCCCGGCGCACTATCATGTCATAAAGCGGTTGAAAGCTAAACCATCCCATCCGGTGAGACCCTACTTGCTGCTGTGTAAAACGCGCACATTCTGGCTTGATGAGAATTGGTTTTCCCGCTGCTTCGGCCATTAACTGCGCTTGACAAGAACGTTCCATTGAAATAAACCACCAAGCCGCTTCATCTACTGTTTGACCTACTGTTAACAGTCCGTGATTTTGTAAGATAAGGGCTTTTTTCTCACCTAAAGTTTTGGCTATGCGTTTAGCTTCTTCGATTTCCAAAACAACTCCGGTGTAATCGTCAAATAAAGCTTGGTCTTCATAAAAAGAACAAGCATCTTGCGTCAGCGGGTCAAGCAGGCGGCCCAAACTCGACCAACTTTTGCCGTAGGGAGAATGAGCGTGGGCTGCTGCGATTACGTCGGGGCGGGCGCTGTGCACTTGGGAATGAATGGCAAAAGCTGCTTCGTTTACGGGTTTATTTCCTTCAACAACTTCGCCTTTGTGGTTGACTAAAATTAGGTCGCTGACTCGAATTAAACTAAAGTGCATTCCAAAAGAATTGACCCAGAAATGGTCGAGGTGTTCGGGGTCGCGGACGGTGATATGTCCGGCCACTCCTTCGCTGAATCCGAAGCGGGCAAATAATCGGAATGCGGCGGCTAAACGCTGTTTGCGGTGGCGGCGTTCTTCTTCAACTGAGTTGAATGTTGGGGGTTGAAAAGTGACTTTTGGGATTTTTAGGGCAACCATATATTTTATTAGTGAAAAGACAGGAGGCAGAGCCTCCGAATCGGCATTCCCAGTCAGAGACTGGGAACGAGATAAATTTTGAATTGGGAAATTTGAATTGGGAACTGTGGGGCCGGGATATTGCCTGCCGTACTAACCTGGGATTTCACTGAGGCGCAAACCTGCGATGTTTTTGCAGTCAAAGGTGGCGTTGTTGCCGGGGCGACGTTCTATTAATTCGATGATTTGTCCGGCGGGGTTTTCCAGAAACCACTGGGTTAATGAGCCGGAGTCTAAAGGACGCTCTGATAGCGGTTTAAAGTTTTTGTTTTGCCATATTTTAGCAGCATTCTGCACGTTTTCGACTCGAATCGCGACGTGGTGAACTGCTTCTAATCCTCTTTCTTGCTGGAAGCGGTCTGTTTGGTCGCCGGCTGCGTGGGGCGCATCTAATACTACTAAGCCGCCTGCTGGCATTAATAAGGTCATTAAATGCAGCCACAAGTCGGAGGGAACATTAATGTTTTCCGCACAAAAGTTGAGCGGGAACAAGTCGGGGCCTTCAACTGTTTTGGCGCCGAAAGGGCGGAAAGATGCGGCGTAGTTTTCGAGTTCGGTTCGGGTGGGAAATGTGATGACAAAGTGGTCGATTGAAACTGTTTCGCCGTACAGGTTTGTCTCAAAAATCCAGTTGGTTAAAAATTCAGGATTTGTAAATTTTGGGTTAAGTTTCACCAAGCCATTTTTTTTTATCAAAGGTGAGTCAATATAGCTGTCAGTGTGGTTCGGGAATTTTAGGGTTTTCAGCTTAAAGTTTTTCATGTGTTGGACCCCGATGTGGAAGGAGGCAAAACTGCGAATTTCTTCTACAGGCTCAACAGCAATCACATTTTGTGCCTCTTAATTAAAAAATAACACAAAATTTAATAATTGCCCGTCTAAATCGAGTTTATTTGCCGATCGCCAAACCGGCCAACCACGCCGTAGTCCAAGCACTTTGGAAGTTGAAACCGCCCGTCACGCCGTCGATATCCAAGATTTCGCCAGCAAAGAAAAGTCCGGGACAGCGGCGGCTTTCCATTGTCTTGAAATCGACTTCTTTGAGGTTGACACCGCCGCAGGTGACGAACTCTTCTTTAAATGCCCCTTTTCCTGCAACCTGATATTCGCCTTGAACGAGTTCTTGCAGGAGGCGATCGAGGGTTTTGTTAGATAAGTCGGCCCAGCGTTTTTGCTCATCAATGCCGATCGAACTTGTCAAGCGTTCCCAGAGGCGGCGCGGCACCGGAAACGGACAGCTAGAAACAATCAATCGGTGCGACAACTGCGACTTAACTGCTAGCAGTTGCTGCCGCAAAACTTCCGCATTGTACTGGGGAAGCCAATTAATCAGCACAGGTGTTTTATAATGGCGATCGTGCAAAAATCTCGCACCCCAAGCCGAAAGTTTGAGGACAGCAGGCCCGCTCACACCCCAGTGAGTAATTAGCAAAGGCCCGCTTTGTTCTAATTTAGCTCCCGGCAATTTCACCTTAGCATTAGGAACAGAAATTCCGGCTAAATCTTTGATTCTGCTGTCGGAAATATTAAAAGTAAATAGAGAAGGAACAGGCTGTTCTACAGTATTACCTAACTCTTTTGCCCACTTATAACCCAACGGATTGCTGCCTGTAGCGAGAAGAATGCGATCGCACTTCAATTTCTCCCCGGATTTCAACTCAATTTCAAAACTAGGGGCGGTATCCCCTTGTTCGCCCTCTGGGGTGTTGCCCGTTAATTTCTTTACTGAAACGACTGCATCGCCGGTGCGAATTTTTACGCCTGCATCCTCAGCCGCCCGGATCAAACAGTTAACAATAGTCCCCGAATCGTCTGTGATCGGAAACATTCGCCCGTCTTCTTCTGTTTTCAACTTCACGCCGTGACCTGCAAACCATTCAACAGTATCGCGGGGTTGAAATCGAGTAAAAGCACCGCGCAGAGCTTTCCCACCTCTGGGGTAATTCTGCACTAAAATACCAGGGTCAAAACAAGCGTGAGTGACGTTGCAGCGCCCGCCGCCAGAGATGCGAACTTTGGCCAGGAGTTGCCGGCCAGCTTCTAGTAAAGTGACGCGGGCTTGCGGGTAGGTTTTGGCACAGGTAATTGCACTAAAAAAACCAGCAGCACCGCCGCCAATGACTGTAATTTTGAGGATTCGATCGGACAAATTTTTTCTCGCTTATTCTGGTTCAAAATCGGATTTTGCCGCCCCGCAAGTGGGACAAACCCAATCGTCGGGGATATCTTCAAAGGCCGTACCGGGATCTATGCCTCCGTCGGGGTCGCCTACTTCGGGATCGTAGACGTAATTGCAAACTGTACAAACGTATTTTTGCATTTGCTTAACTCAAATTTATATTGTAAGCTTATAGATTGTACTTGACAACGCAACCTAGTGCAATACCAATTTCCCAACGTAATGCCACTTTCGGCCATTCCTAAATTATTAAAAATTAAATCTTGCACAATTATAAAATCTAAAATCTCATTAAGTCTTGCACAATTATAAAATCTAAAATCTAAAATCGTCAAAGCCTCCAGAACAGCCGTTCTAGAGGCTTGATTGTATTTTTTATTAGTTTACTGCGATTGCAAGACTAGACTTTCGCTAAAGGCTTAGTCCAAACGCCATTTTCATCTTCTTCGTACTGCTGGTGAATGGCGTCCCAAGCGGTGTGTTCGGCTTGTATCGAGTCGTTGCTTTCATCAAATGCGGCGTTGTATGATTCCATAAAGGTTTTTTGAGCTGCTTCCGACAGGTGCGATCGCACTTCTGGAGACAAATCTGCCGGACTATTGCAGCGACCTTTAACTGCGCGCGGCAGGGTCATCTCGCTAACTGAAACTTCTTCGCCACCTGCACTTTCTAGCAAGAGTTGAAATTCGCCCGATTTATCTGCGGGAACTTCTGCCATCACGAGAAATTCGCCTGCTTCAACGCGGGTTTGATAGATAGTTGCTTTGTCTTCGGGCATTCCCAAAGTGACTAAAGCGGAAACTAGACCAGCACCGGCCGAACCTGCGATCGCCCCGCTAGCTGCACCCAACAGTGCAGCACCCAGCGGGCCCGCCGAGACTACTGTACCGACAAAGGGAATAACCAGCAGGCCGACGCCAGTTAGCAAAGCCAAAAAAGAACCGAATAAGGAACCAAAAATCGCCCCGCTTCGCAGACCGCCTAAAATCACATCTTTTTTAGTAAGAAAGCCGGCAATTCTAGTTTTAGACTGAAAGTTTTTTCCCATTACTGAGATGTGGTCGCGGGAAACTCCGCGATCGAGCAACCGCCGAATTACACCGTCTAATTGTTCTTCTTCCTTAAATACGGCTGAAACTGTTCGTTCGGCTAAATATTCCTCGGTCATTGTTCCTCCTTGATGATTGGTCGCTTAGTTTTGATAGTGTTCAGTATAGGAAGACACGGTAGGGCAAGCGCATCGACCGCGAGATAGAGGTCGATTTATCGGATATAGTTTGAGGATCTATCAAAAGAGTTAAAGATTTTTTGAAGTGCGATTGCTCATCTATTAAATACAGTTATTCAGATATAATATAACCTTTTAACTCTTGCTTATTTATTATATTTTAACGGCGAGAATTTATCGTACATTCCGATTACAAGCGCTTTTTATCAGCGTTTTCTGCTGCTATATCTGCGTCAATTTTGTCTGGCTTCGCCTAATATTAGGCTAGTACACCATAAATTTTCGATCGAGTCAAATGCGGTTTTTAATCAATAATTTTTTATGGAGTCAGCCCAGCATTAAAATCAATAGCAATATTTTTTACGCTAATTCGGGTTTTGGCGATGGGGGGCGGCAGTCGCCAGTTCCCGGCGTGCTGACAATTAGCGTTCCAATCTCAACCGTAGTTGTCATATTTACCTAGATTGAGTTAACTTTATTCTATTGTAACGCAGCTTCATTTCTACCCGATCGCATTTATCAAGGTTAATCAATGCCACTAGCACCCCTGTTTCCTGTCGTTCATCCCATCCTTAAATCTGCTTTTCCCAGATGTCTGTGGACGGGAGATATCAACAGCCGAGAAATTGCCCTCACATTTGACGACGGGCCGCACCGTCAGCACACACCTCAACTGTTAAAAATTTTAGATAAATACGACATCAAAGCTAGTTTTTTCTGGCTAGGTTTTTGCGTGGACAGGCATCCAGAAACGGCTAAAGAAGTGTACGATCGCGGACACTGGGTCGGCCTCCACGGCTATCAGCATATATCGTTTCCCAAACTCAAAACCCACGAACTCAAACAAAGTTTAGAAGACACCCAAAAAGCAATTGCCAAAGCTTGCGATTTAGACCCAAAATTAATCCTGGACGTGCGACCGCCCAACGGCATTTTTACGCCGCGAACATTAGAGTTATTGCAACAGTGGGAATATCGCCCTGTAATGTGGAGTGTCGTCCCCGAAGATTGGGTGAGACCGGGGGTTAAGAAAGTTATTAGTCGCATCGTGCAGCAAACTGAAAACGGATCTATTATTGTACTGCACGACGGCTATTGCGGCGGCGAAGATGTTGCAGATTCGGCGGATAAAATAATTCCCTTGCTTTTGTATAAAGGTTACAAATTCGTGACAGTCGATCGACTGTGGGAACAGGCTAACATTCAGATAACAGGAAATTAAGTTAATGAAAAAAACACTGTTTATTACATCTCTTTGTTTGGCGAGCGCCGGATGGGCGATCGAGCTTTCTCCTGCTTCTCTAAGTGCAGAAACTCCCCTTGTAGTGCAGCAGCCAGCCCCTGGCGTATCCGCGCCTGTTCCCAACTCGAAAACCCCGCAAGTGGAACTGCTAAATCCGGGAGTGGAACCCCGACAGCAACTGCGTTTAAAACCCGCTATCAATGTCAAAGAAACAACTGTGATGACCGTAAAAATGGATATGGACATATCCGCATCCGGTCAGTCTTCGGCTGCGGCTAAAATTCCAGTATCGGTGATGACTTTCGAGACCAAAGTCACTAAAATCGCTCCCAACGGCGATATTTACTACGAGTTTGCTTACACTAATGCAGATATCGTCGGTGATACTGGAAATACCCAGCCCGCCGCCCTAAATGCCATGCGTTCCGCACTCAAAAACATGGTCGGAGTGAAAGGCTCTTTCATCATGGACAATCGCGGTTTTAATAAAGGAGGCGACATTATTTTGCCCGAAGGAGCTGACAATAACGTCAAACAAATGGTTCGACAAATGTCTAACTCTATAGAGCAACTTGCCTCGCCGCTGCCTGCCGAAGCCGTCGGAAAAGGAGCCAAATGGCGCGTTTCTTCTTCCTCTGATTTCAGTGGTATTAATGTGAAGGACATTGCTACCTATGAATTGGCTAGCTGGCAAGATGGAGTTGCCTCTATGAATGTAAGTATAGAGCAGCAAGCAAACCCCCAAAATATTACCTCTCCCCAACTGCCTGCTGGAACTACCTTAACCCTAAAATCTTTTGCTTCTCAGGGTCGGGGAGCAGCCACAATGCGCTTGGATAGATTAATTCCTTTTCGCTCTACTGTGTCTATTAGTTCAAATAGCGAAATGAGTGCTAAAACTGCTGGCAGTTCCCAAGAATCAACAATCAAAACAAAAATGGCGATGGAGATGACTTTAGAGTCGAAGTAAGCTTTATTATAGGAACTCTAAAAATTAGGGACACGGCAGTGCCGTGTCCTTAGTCACAGGTAAAATTTTAATAAATGGTATTAAATCCGGTTAATATACCTGATAGTATATAAATTTTCCGAAAGTTTCGATCGCCAATTTGTAAGTAGAGGAGTCTGTTCTATGATTCGATCGCACAGATGGCAAGCTATCATCGCTTTAGTGGTAGCGCTGGGGATAATCATCGGAAATTTAATGTTTCCGGGCCGAAATGTAGCGCCGGCATTTGCTCAAGCCAAATTTAAGGATGTTAACGAACATTGGGCGCAAGCTTGCATAGAGGAGTTAGCGCAGAAAAAAATCATCAGTGGCTACTACGAAGACGGCACTTTTCGCCCGAATCGCCCTGTTAGCCGCGCTGAGTTTGCGGCGATGGTTCGCATGGCTTTTCCCGATGCCAAAACCGTCCGCGCTCCGATCGACTTTGCAGATATTCCTACCAATTACTGGGGTTTTAAAGCAATTCGAGAAGCTTATCAGACGGGTTTTATGTCTGGATACAGTGGCAGTATCTTTAACCCGACTTTGAATATTACCCGCTGGCAGGCTTTGGTAGCTTTAACCAGCGGCTTGAAATATACACCTACGGGATCGGCGGCTGAGGTTTTGGAGGCGACTTTTGAGGATGCGCCGCAAATTCCCGAACTGGCAAGAAATGCGATCGCCGCCGCCACCGAAAAACAACTTGTGGTCAATTATCCGGCTGTTAAACAGCTAGAACCTACTCGGAATGTTACTCGCGCAGAAGTCGCAACTTTTTTCTGTCAGGCGCTCGCCAAACCCGGCCAAACAGCCTTAGTTCCTGCCGAATATATCGCCCAAGTTCCGGCGAATATCGGCCCGCCGAGAACAACAGAAATCTCGGAAGCGGGGAAAGTTAGGGCGGAAGTTTCTTTCGTAAAAGAAGCAGAAAATGCTAAAAATCTCCGCATCAGAATTATCCGCGACGGTAAAAGTTTATTAGAAGAACCAGTGCTGATTCCGACTCGTTCTCTAGTAGATAATCCCGACACAAGAGCCAGGGAAGAAATATCAGAAGGACGTTTTTTATCGCTGCGAATCCGTGATTTGGACGGCGACAAGGAACCGGAAGTGCTGGCAGATTTAGTGTCAATCAAAAGCGGCGTCCGCTGCTGCAATTATTCGTTTATTTACCGCTACGACTCGGCAGCTAACAAATACACTCATGTCAAGCATTTCTGGGGCAATGTGAGTTACGAAATAGTCGATTTTGGCAAAAATGAGATCCCAGAGTTTAAGAGTCAGGACGGCAGATTTTCCGAGGCTTTTACAAATTACGCTGATTCTCGCTTTCCGCTGCAAATTTGGCAGTACCGCCAAGGTAAAATGCAAGATGTTAGCAAAGAGTATCCGGTGGAAGTATACACGAATTCTGCTGAGCTTTGGCTGGAATCTAACAAGCGTTTGAGTGATAATGGAGATGTGAAGGGGGTTTTGGCGGCCTTCATGGCGAACAAGTATGTCATGGGCCAGGATGCGGAAGGTTGGCAGTTGTTGGAGAGGGTTTATCAAGGACGCGATCGCACTGAATTCTTTGGGAAATTGCGGGAGTTTTTGGTAAGTACGGGTTATGCTAGTAAGTAGATTTGCAGGTCTTTAAGCGCAGATGAACGCGGATTAACGCGGATAGTGTCTGTAGGGCGGGTTTTACGAATAATATCTAATTTTAACTAACAATATTACTAAACCCGCCCCCACACAACAGATAACCCACGTCAATTTTTACTTCGATACTCATCCAAAAAATGTACAGGATGATTTACCGCTTTGTGGGGGCGGGTTTATTTAAATCTTTAGTTACAGCTACGTATTGTGGGTAAAACCTGCTCTTACAGATAGCAGGAAAGTTGACATTTCGATTAAAATCGCCGAGTTATATATAAAAATAATTCCCCACCAGAGTTTAGTATTAAGCTAATCCGCCTTGAAATTCCCTGGTAAAATAAATTCTAACTCTTGTGGGGGGGCAGGAGATCCTGCCCTCAACATACAATTTAAATGCACAACAGCTTATACGTCCCGATAGTGCCGTAAAATACATACTTTTTAGCAGCTAAATTCCCTATTCAAATATTCATCAAATTTATGCCCACATATTAATTTGTTTAAATAAACTAAATTTACTAACAAGGTGTGAAAAAATGCAAAGGGCTGTCGCTTTTTAGACCCTAAGCTAAAATAAAGAGAAAATCTCAAATATTTAATCACTGAAAATGGTATATCCACCTGCACCTTGGAATCTGCAAGGTTATGCTGTTCAGACTTTACAATTGGTCGATGTGGCACGAGTGCGCCCCTTGGTTCCCTCTGAGTTAGAAATTGTCTCTTTATTGCCAGGAAAAACCCTAGGTGGCATTTATATATCCTCCTACGGGTTGGGTTCGGTGATGGAGTACAATGAGTTAATTGTAGTTAGCGCGATCGCCAATTATGCAGGAAAATGGGGCGCTTGGATTTCCCATATCTACGTAGACAACCCTAACTCGGTAGCCGGCGGACGGGAAATTTGGGGACTTCCTAAAGAATTAGCTCAATTTAGTTGGGAAGGCAGCGATTCGGTAAAGGCCGCACCCCTAGGCTACCGCGTCACAGTTAGCCAAGAAAACCGCCAACTGTGCAGCCTCAATTACAGCAAGCAAACTTTAGCCTTACCCCTGCCTTTTAGCGGAAATGTTTTCAGCGCTGACCGCAGCAATTTGCTGTTGTTTAAGGGAGGATTACAGTCTCGCAGCGGTTTGATTAAAGGCGAATTAGAAGTGGCAGAAGAAAGTCCTTTTGCCAGTTTAAACTTAGGTCAGCCCTTGCTAACAGTTGCCTGCGAAGATTTGCGTTTAACAGTCGGTGCGCCGGAAGTTGTGGGAAACAGATCCCTTGAATTCAGTTATTAGCTGTAAAGTGCGGAGCTTCGCCGTCAACCTAAAAAAACAGAACAGCCAGAAACCCGGTTTCTTGAAGAAGCCGGGTTTCTGGCGCGGCCTATTAGTTTGAGCTACTTACTAATCTTTTTGAGGACTTACGCCTCAAACGGCTAAAAACCGGGTTTCTTCCTAAATGCGTCGTTGCCACACCCAATATTCTCCGAGAAACCGGGTTTTTTTTCGTAAGTCCTATTTTTAAATGCCAGCGCCCGGAGCGGCTTCAGCACCCATTACTAAAACTGTACCGCGAAGGAAATCAATTTGTTGCTGAAAGTCCATCGCCTGAACCTTTCCTAATAAAGCTTTGCCTGCTTCGGGAAGTTCATAGTCGGGAGGCATGGGTATAATAGTTCCTTCGTCCATTCCTACTGCTAAGAAATACCAAAAAGCCAGCTTAGTTTCAGGGCTCATCGAGCCGTACATCCGGCTGATTTCAGTATTGGCTTTTGAGGCAATGTCGCGCATTACTTGTAGTTGTTCTTCGTGCGGCAGCGGTTTGACTTGATCGAACAAACCTTGAGCGATTTCGGAACCGGAAGCACCGGGAGCCGCTGGTGTTATTGACTTGCCCATTTCCGTGTAAACAAACCACAGCAAACCTAATTGGTCGTCTACACTCAAGCTCTGAATATCTGCTTTTCCTTGGTCGTAAGCACCGGAAGTAGTAAATGTCATTCAAGCCTCCAAAATAATATGTATTGCTCAGCTTTCTTATTTAGAAAACTTTTTTTTTGCTACTTAGTTAAAGTACCTAATAAATAGTGAGGCTAGAATCTTGCTTAAGGCAGATATGATCCCGGACATAAGTTCGTCGAGTAAACTCACCAAAATTTGGGAAATGTGCAACCAAAGGATGACGCAAATTTGACAAGATTGTTGTGAGCGGTGCTCCTGATTAGCATTGTTTAGCCGATCGACGATCGCCTATAATCGCAACAGACCTGTATAGAGGTGGCTGTTATGTCGATCGCAACTGCAAAACGCTTCACCATAGCGGAATATCACCGCCTGACAGAACTGGGGTTCTTTGGTGAGGACGATCGAGTTGAGTTAATTAATGGAGAACTTGTGAAAATGGCCGCTAAAGGTACCGCTCACGAAACCTGTCTGAGAAGATTATTGCGGGAATTAAGCGCCATAGTAGCAGAGCAGGCAACTTTACAGTGTCAATCTCCCATCGTTTTACCGACAAACAGCGAACCTGAACCTGATTTTTCGCTCGTACAAAATCGCCCTGACGACTATCTATCCTCTCACCCCTGTCCAGGGGATATACTGTTGCTGATTGAGATTGCAGATTCTTCTTTGAGTTACGACAAACAGGTTAAGCTCCCCCTTTATGCTGAAGCCGGAATCTCTAACTATTGGATATTTAATTTATCACAAACTTGCTTGGAATGTTACAGCGAGCCGTATCAGAATGCCCCTGGCCAATTTGGTTATCGCAGGACGCTGATTTTTCTGCCCAACGAGTCTGTTAATCTGCCTTATTTTCACGATTTGGCGCTCGATTTATCGAGAGTGTTTCCGCCAACTATAGAATCCTGAAGGACTCTGATATTATTCCAAAGAAAATAGGCCGGCAAACAGCCGGCCTAGAATCAGGAGAACTTTATTTCAAACTCGTTGAAAATCTAGCTAAACAAACCCGAAATCCCGCCGACTGCTATTGCTCCAGCCAAAGCCGAAACCACCACAGAAGTCAGAGCCGTACCGAACAGCCACCAAGCAGCAGTTGCTGCGGCTTCGCGCGCATCTTCTGCTTGCTGCTTGGTCTTTTTCTTGAGCTGTTTAATGCGTTTTTTGGCTTCATTTTGCAGGCGCTCCGATCGCAATAAAACGCTGTCCCGGGCTCCTTCCATTTGGTCAACAATTCGGTGAGCGTCTGTCTCGGAAATATCGGAACGAGAACTCAGCAGGGCAACTAAAGTACCGCGATCGAACTCACCTAAACGCTCTTTAATCGCGTCAAATCCGGCCTGCGGGTCGTCAAACACTTTGCGGAAGTCCCGCTTGATGCCTTCGTAGTTGAGCTCTGGTCGATCGAGCGAATTGAGGTAATCCCGGATTTTCCCGAAGATACCATCCATTGCTGACTGAAACTTGTCCTGAACCATTTGAACTTGTTCGACAATTTGGTTGCGGACAGATTCAATTTGGTCGGCAATTCTGTTAGCTTCCTCTTCCGAGATGTCTTCCCGCTGCGACAGCAATGCTACCAGAGTCGATCGATCGAAGTGCTTCACGCGATCGCCCAAACTTTGCATCCCCATTCCTGGCTCGCTAAACAGCAACTGCAAATCGCGTTTGATGCTTTCTGGATTGAGTTCTTCCTTGTCCGTATTCCGCAAGTAATTTTCCAAACTACCTTGGAAATCTCGTACAGTTTTTTGAGCGCGAGATGCCAAGCGGCGGGGCGATTTCACGATGCTGCGAATCGAATCTTGCACGCGATCGATCGTCCGATTGATCTGTTCTTCGCTCAAATTTTCCCGCTGCGACAGCAACTTGACTAAAGTTTCGCGATCGACCTGAGAAAGTCTATCCCGAAGTGCCAAAGCACCCTCTTTGGGATTTTCAAACAATTTGGTCAAATCCCGAGTGATACCTTCTGGATCGAGTTCTTCCAGGTTTGTATTCCGCAGGTACTCGCCAATTTTTGCAGTAACTTCCTCGTACTGTTGCTTAGCTCTATCTGCCACAATTTGCGGCGCGTGGATAATGTTATCGCGCACAGATTCAATCCGGTCGATCGCCTGATTTATCTGTTCTTCGCTGAGGTCTTGGCGCTGTGACAGCAACTGCACCAGCGTATCGCGGTCGAATTGAGACAAGCGTTCTTTCAGCGATTTAAATCCGGCTTCCGGGTCGCTTAACAGGGTTTGAAACTCGCGCTCGATAGCTTCAGGATTGAGTTCTTCCTTATTAGTATTGCGGAGATACTCTTCTACCTTTTGCCGCAATTCTTGCGCTTTCGATTGCGCTTGCTCTTGCAATTCTTGCGCTCTAGAAATCACGCGATCGCGCGAACTTTCGAGCCGCCCGATTAACTGATCGGCTTCCTCTGGACTGAAATCTTCTCGCTGACCCAGCAACTGCACCAAAGTATCGCGGTTAAATTGGGAAAGGCGATCGCGCAAAGCCTCAAAACCAGCATCCCGGTCTTCCAAAAGCGCTTGGAAATCGCGCTCTATACCTTCAGGATTCAGCTCATCTTTGCCAGTCGATCGCAAATAATTCTCAATCCGGCTCCGCAAATCTTGAGACTGTTCTTCACCAGCAGCAGCTTGCACAATTTCCAACACTTCTTGTCGGACACCTTCAAGCTGTTCGGCAATTTCCGTCACCTGTTCGGGAGCAAACCCCTCGCGGCGGCTCAGAATCCCTACAAAATAATCGGGATTAAACAGCTCTAACTGGCGCAAAACAGCCCCAGGAGAGGCTTCCGGGTCGTAAATCACATCCCTAAATTCTTGCTTGATTGTCTCCCGGTTGAGATGCCACGGTTGGGCATTCATCAAGTAGTTTTCCACATCAGCCTTAGCTGTATTGAAAGGCAGCGCAGGCACTTTGTCGCCCACCTTAGAAGCCAAAGATTTAGCTTGTTCCGTCCCTTTGGCTGTCAGTTGCTGCAACTGACCAGTGATTTTTTCAACATCCAAATCAGACAAATCCGTCCGCGACAAAACAGTGTTCACAAGAGAACCCACACCCAACTGCATTGCTCGCTTCATGCCGCGGCTGGATTCCGATTTGTTTTCCCTACTTTCGAGAATTTGAGACAGCTTGGCGTTGAGTTCGTCAGACTTCAGCAAATCGGGAGCCGCAAACTTGAGAAAATCAACCAACTCTAAATTTGGGTCTTTCTGCTCTTGCTGCTTGCCGAAAGTTTGCTTCCAAACGCCTTCGAGTTGGTCAGAAATTTGATTTATTTCCTCTGCCGAAAAGTCTGTGCGACTCTTAACTAAATCCACAAAAGTCTGGCGGTTAACATTCTTCAGAAGGTCGCTTCCCGCAAGAGATTTGATATCTGCATCGCCCAGCAACTTTTCAAATTGACCGCGAATTTCCTTAACATCTAGTTTCGGTAACTGCAAAGAACCCACATAATCTTGCAGTGTTTCGCGAATGCTATCCGGGTCTACCGCCGAACTCAATTCGCGGCGGACAGCGGCAACAGATGCCTCTACAGTATTGACCATTTGGTCGTTGGCCATCTTGCCGCCGATCGCAGCACCTGCAGTACCCATGACACCTTGAACCCCTGAAAAAGCAGTTTTTATCAAGGAACCGATCATGGAACCGACGGCGCTAGAACCGAGCCACACCAGCGTTAAAAAGTACGCCGACCAAATGACTACACCAATAATTGCCGCTCCGTCTACCGAGGCAATTGAAGTTAGTTTGACCGCCAGAAAACAAGCCAAAAATAAAGCCAGGTTAACGGTGACTAAAATCCAACCCCCGACTAAACCTTCGATTTTCCGAACTTTAGTGCCTAAACTTTCGGACTCATCATCATCGTCACCGTCGGGTAAAGCCTCGTCCCAATTTGAGATTTTGGCGGCGATCGAGAAATTTGTTAACAGGAATTGGAAGCCGAAAGCCATAATGACTCCGGCGATTAATGCCACGAAAAACTGAGGGCTTAAAAACATCAGCCCTCCGATATCGGGGTGGTCAAATGGCACATCTATTTCTACTGGCATTTGGGAAATACTGAGTTTTGGACTGTACAGCGACATTAATAACTCGCTTTCTAACATAAATTACCTCCTACACTTTTATGCCTAGTTAGGCATAGCAAAACTTTACCCCAACTTTCTTTATAGGGGATTTTGTAATCTTTAGATGATGGTTTGTTTTGGTCAGGCTTAATCTTACGGAAGCCCTTATTAGTGAAATTGGGATGAGCCGTAAATCACTTCTCTAGTGATCTCATCCTTACTGCTTATTATGCCTGCGGAAGGGAAAAAATAAATCCGTCTAAAGTCAGAAATTAGTTTTTATGCGACTGGTAGCAGCAGAGTTCGCATAAGAGGGGCAAGTTTGAGGCGGGGGGCGATCGCCACCCATTATCAATAGTAGTAAAGTGATCTTCGGTGCACCCAGATATCGTATAGTGCGTTACCGATTTAGGATTCAGTTTGATTTTTAGGCTCAAAACGAGCTAATAATTCCGAGCGCTCGATCTGCATAATCAGTCGGTTGCGAGCGAGGGTTTCTAAATCTAATTACAGGCAATTCAACAAACATGATATCGGGTGCGCCGCCTAGGCTACGAATTTTTGCCGCAGCATTTACCCTCACAGTTCCGAATGCTGCGAATACAGCCGTACTCCTCGAAACGTTGACTGTGTTTGCGAACAGTAGGATAGGCAAGTAAATTGAAAGGAATTCCGGTTAGTTTGTAAAGCAATCGACCAGCAGCATGAACAATATCCCAAATTTCGCTTAAATTAGGTTCTCGAACAAATTCTCCTATTTCATCTTTTAAGGCAAGCCACTGAGATTGCACCGTAGGAGAGTGACAATTATCAAATACTGCCATACCTTTTTCGTAGTTTGCCCAAATTTTATTCATATATTTAATCAAATCCGGCTCACGTCTGATAATATCAGAAGTTAATCTAAGATTACAATCATCCGGTATTTTAAGGAAATCAGCCATGCGACTCTCTCAAATGCTTTTTGTTACCCTGCGTGAAGACCCGGCAGAAGCAGAAATTCCCAGCCACAAACTATTACTCCGTGCCGGATACATCCGGCGCATCGGTAGCGGAATTTACGCTTATCTCCCATTAATGTGGCGAGTTCTCAAAAAAGTCTCTCAAATTGTGCGCGAAGAAATGGACGCTACCGGCGCTCAAGAATGCCTCCTCCCGCAATTGCAACCAGCCGATTTGTGGCGGGAATCCGGCCGCTGGGATACCTATACTCAAGCTGAAGGTATTATGTTTGCAATGACAGACAGGCAGCAGCGAGAATTGGGACTGGGCCCAACGCACGAAGAAGTAATTACTACAATTGCTAAAGATATGATTCGTTCCTATCGGCAATTGCCTGTACATCTATATCAAATTCAAACTAAGTTTCGCGATGAAATTCGCCCGCGTTTCGGGTTGATGCGCGGTCGCGAATTCATTATGAAAGATGGCTATTCTTTCCACACTAACGAAGAAAGCCTGAAAAAAACTTATCAGGATATGGCTCAAGCTTATAGCAATATGCTGCGCCGCTCTGGCTTGCAATTCCGAGCCGTAGATGCTGATTCGGGAGCAATTGGCGGTTCTGGTTCCCAAGAGTTTATGGTGCTGGCTGAAGCGGGCGAGGATGAAGTTCTTTATACTGAAGACGGTCAGTATGCAGCTAATGTGGAAAAGGCTGTATCGATGCCTGCTGATGCCGAACCGTCGCCATTTGCAACTTTTGAAAAGCGGGAAACGCCGGGAACTGAAACAATTGATAAACTTTGCAAGTTTTTGAAATGTTCTCCGACGCAAGTTGTCAAAAATGTGCTTTACCAGGCTGTTTACGATAATGGCATTACAGTCTTGGTATTGGTAAGCATTCGCGGCGACCAAGAGGTGAATCAGGTAAAGTTGCTGAATGAATTGACGAAGTTAGCGGGCAATTATCAAGCTAAAACAGTTTTATTTTTGACTGTTCCGGATGCGGAAGCTCAGCGGAAATGGGCTGCTAAATCTTTACCTCTGGGTTATATGGCTCCCGATGTTGCTGATGATTATATCGCTGGAAGCAAGGACGTAAACTCTAAGTTTTTGCGTTTAGTCGATCGCACTGCAGTGGACCTGACAAACTTTGTCACTGGTTCAAACGAATCAGGATACCACGTTGTCGGGGCCAATTGGAACAAAGAATTTCCCCTGCCAGCAACGGTTGTGGGTGTCAGAACAGCCAAAAAGGGCGATCGGGCCGTGCACAACCCCGAACAAACCTTGCAAAGCGCCAGAGGCATCGAAGTCGGCCACATCTTCCAATTAGGCACAAAATACTCCCAAGCAATGGGCGCCACCTACACCAGCGAACAAGGCGAAGAAATGCCCTTTGTGATGGGCTGCTACGGCGTCGGCGTGTCGCGGCTAGCTCAATCGGCCGTAGAACAATCCTACGACAAAGACGGGATAATTTGGCCAGTGGCGATCGCCCCGTATCACGCCATCATTAGCATCCCCAATATTTCCGACGCCCAACAAGTAGAAGTCGCCGAAAAACTCTACGCAGAACTCAACCAATCTGGCATTGAAACCTTGCTAGATGACCGCGACGAACGAGCCGGAGTTAAATTCAAAGATGCCGATCTAATCGGCATTCCCTATCGCATTGTTCCGGGTCGTTCGCTGAAAGCAGGTAAAGTTGAAGTCGTGGAAAGAGCAACTCACAAATCCCAGGAAATTCTCATTGATGAAGTAAATTCTACTTTAAAACAGTGGATTGAAGCCGCCATCAGCTAAGACTTTTTAACCAGTAAGGTGCGCGCTGCACCTATATTTAGGATCGCAATCTGCGCGGTGTACACCCTACATTAGCTCCCCTTTTGGGAGCATCTCAATGAAAGCACTCCAGCTAGAAATTGGAGTTTGGAGGCAAGAGACAGGAGGCAGGAGGCAGAAGAAGTGTTTTTACAAATATGAGATGCTCCCCCCTCTTTCCTCTTCCTTCTTCCGACTTCCATCGGACTGACATCCATTACATCCGTTACATCCGTTACATCCGTCGAGCGAATCCGTTGCCGAACTTCCTTCTGATGTGAAATTATCTAAAACTTAAAACTCGATATGAATCTGAACCTAAATCAGTTTCTTCGATTCCCTCAATCCCGAATTGGGCGGTACTTAGTTCAAGTAACTGTCGTTGCTGTCGCTTACGCCGTGGGGGCGAGGCTAGCAATGTCAATTCAAGGTGTTAGTCCCTTCGCTTCCTCGGTGTGGCCGCCCGCAGGAATTGCACAAGCTGGACTTTTATTGTTTGGAAGAAAAGTCTGGCCTGCCATAATTTTGGGTACATTTCTGCTAAATTTTGTTAACCCAAATGAACAGATATTCGCGGTTTGGCTGGGAGGAAACGCCGGGGCCATTCTGCAAGCTGTTTTTGCAGTAACTGCCCTGGGCTGGATGGGGTTTCGTCCATCCCTCGATCGCTTGAAAGATGTAGTTAATTTAATCTTGTTTGGCGGTATAATTTGTACTCAAATCAGTTGCACTATTGGCGCCTTTTCCCTATATTTAGCGGGCAAAGTAGATTGGGCAGAATATTGGTCGGTTCGATGGGATTGGTGGTTGGGAGACACAATGGGAGTTTTAATTTTAACTCCCTTAATCCTAATATTTTTTCGCCCTAAAGTAACCGCCGCTCGTTTAAAAAGAAAAACAGACCGCCAGCAAAGATATCTAATTTGGCGGGCAGTATGGTTAATATTATTAATAGGGATGAGCTGGCTGGTCTTTGTCTCGAAAAATGAAGCTTCTATTTCTCGTTATCCCCTGGAATATTTGCCGTTTCCTTTGATAATTTGGTCAGCCCTCCAATTCGGTCAACGAGCCGCTGTCCTAGCATCGTTCATTGTCTCAAGCATCGCAATTATGGGCAGTTCTCAGGGAGGGGGACCGTTCATAGCCAAAGCCGACAATATCACTCAGGCTATCTTATTTTTGCAAGCTTTTATGGCTGTAGTTACAATTACCTCGCTGTTATTGGCAGCGACAGTAGCTGAACGCGCCGAGGCAGAAAATTCCCTGCGAGAAAGCGAAATTAAATATCGAGAATTGGTGGAAAATGCTAGCAGCATTATTCTGAAATTGGATGCTAACGGCAATATTACTTTTTTTAACGAATTTGCGGAAATATTCTTTGGCTACACTCAGGAAGAAATCATTGGTAAAAATGCACTGGGAACAATTATTCCACAGACAGACCTCGAAGGGAAGAACTTAGAGTTGGTTTATAATGAAATTTTACAAAATCCCGATCGCTTTACCAGCTATGAAAATGAAAATATCCGGCGCAGTGGCGATCGCGTTTGGGTATCTTGGGCAAATAAACCGCTGGTTGGTTCAGCGGGAGAAATCCTGGGAATCCTCTGCATCGGCACAGATATCACCGAGCGCCGAAAAGCTCAAATAGCGCTGCAAAAGCTGAATGAAAAGCTGGAAATCCGAGTAGAAGAGCGGACAAATGCCCTGAAACAAAGCGAACTTCAGCTACAGAAACAGAAATCGGCATTAATTGATTTAGCCAAAAATAAAGCGCTGAATCAAGGCGACTTAACAAAAGCGCTTCAACAAATAAATGAAACTGCTAGCCGTACTCTGGAAGTTGCCCGATCGAGCGTCTGGCTGTACGATCGCACTAAATCCAAGATGGAGTGCCTGGATTTGTTCGATCGCGCTGTCAACCAGCACTCACACGGTTTGGAATTAGCAGCAGCAGACTATCCTGTCTATTTTCAAGCACTGCGAGAAGAACGCGCAATTGCTGCCTTTGACGCGCAAAACGATTTTAGAACTAGAGAATTTCGGAAATCTTACCTAATTCCGTTGGGCATCACTTCCATGCTAGATACGCCGATTCAAATAGGTGGAGAAACAGCAGGAGTCCTCTGTTTAGAACACGTAGGAATGCCCCGCCCTTGGACGATTGAAGAACAAAGTTTCGCTGTTTCTCTAGCAGACTCTGTAACTTTCGCAGTGGAAGCGCGAGAACGCCAGCGCGCTGAAGAAGCGCTGCGGCAAGCTGAGGCAAAATACCGCAGCATTTTTGAAAATGCGATCGTCGGCATCTTTCAAACTACTCCAGAGGGGGAATATCTCAGCGTCAACCCTGCTTTAATTCGTATTTACGGTTACAGTTCCTGTGAAGAGTTGAAGGAGAATTTAACTAATATTAACCGCCAGCTATATGTATGCCCCAAGCGCCGCGCCGAAGTCATTAATTTAATGCAAAAACACGGCAAAGTATCAGATTTTGAATCTCAAGTTTACCGCCAAGATGGCAGTATAATTTGGATTGCGGAGAATGCTTATACTGTCTGCGACAGACATGGAAATTTGCTTTACTACGAAGGTACTGTTCAAGATATCACAACTCGCAAACAAGCTGAGGCAGCTTTGCACTTAGAACAAGAAAAATCCGACCGTCTCCTGCTCAACGTTTTACCGCAAGCGATCGCCGACAGATTAAAACAAGACCAAAGCATCATCGCCGATACTTTTGCCGAAGTAACAGTATTGTTTGCAGATATAGTCGGTTTTACCAAAATTAGTTCCCAAATTTCTCCGCCGGAATTAGTTTCCTTGCTTAACGACATTTTTTCCACATTCGATCGCCTAGCAGAAAAGCACGGATTGGAAAAAATTAAGACGATTGGCGACGCTTACATGGTAGTAGGAGGATTGCCAATGCCCCGCAGCGATCATGCAGAGGCGATCGCCCAAATGGCCCTGGATATGCAGCAGGCAATTACTGACTTCAGCGATACCCACAAGCAAGATTTTAGCATCAGAATCGGCATCAACAGCGGCCCGGTTGTCGCCGGAGTCATCGGCATTAAAAAATTTATTTACGATTTGTGGGGAGACACCGTTAACACCGCTTCCCGCATGGAATCCCACGGCTTGCCGGGGTGCATTCACGTAACAGAGACAACTTATCAGCAATTGCGAGAAAAGTATGTATTTGAAAACCGCGGCGCGATCGAAGTCAAAGGCAAAGGCGAGATGAACACTTATTTTCTTACAGGTATCAAGTTATAGCTTAAGGAAGAATGAAGAAAGAATAAGCAATATAATAAGTCAGGTTTAAGAATTAATAATTTCTCGATCTTCGGGCGCGGTTGCTATAGTTATTTAAACATATAACACTCAGTATGAACCCCAAAAGACATCAGTTTCTGCGATTTCATCAATCTAGAAATTGGCAATACTTAGCAAAAGTAGCTGTCCTGGCTTTTGCTTACGCTTTGACAGCAAAAATAGCAGTTTCAATCCCCGGCGTAAATAAATTAGCTACCTGCGTCTGGCCGCCCGCAGGAATTGCACAAGCGGCAATTTTATTATTGGGTCGCCGCGTTTGGCCGGGAATAGCTTTAGGCGTATTTTTTTACGAAACTATTAACCTTAAGGTGTCTTTAACACTTGCAACGATTAGTGCCTTTTGCGCTTGTTTACAAGCTTTATGTGCCTTTACTTTGCTGCAACAGCTAAAGTTTCGCCCCTCACTCGATCGGCTGATCGATGTAGTCAATTTAATTTTCTGCGGGGCTGTAGTTGCCACTCAAATCAACTCCACTCTCGGCACCTTTCGCCTCTGTGTAACTGGTTTAGTGGACTGGAGCGAATATTGGCACATTCGATGGAATTGGTATCTCGGAGATACATTAGGAGTTTTAATTTTTACTCCCCTGCTGTTGATTATATACAACCGCCAACAAGCGCCAACCCCTTCACCAATTACAGGTTCTCAAACCATTCTAAATCGCATCGGTGCCGGAATATGCCTGCTGTTATTAGTAACAGTGAGTTGGCTAGTATATAACTCAAAAAGTGAAGGTAGTCTCTCCGGTTATCCCCTCGAATACTTGCCCTTTCCCTTAGTAATTTGGGCAACCATTCAATTCGGCCAGGGGGGGGCTGTTTTAGCATCTTTCATTGTATCCACTATCGCCATTTGGGGCGGTTCTCAAGGAGGCGGCCCCTTTATTTCAAAAGCCGAAAATATCAATCAGGCAATCTTATTTTTGCAGGCTTTTATGAGCGTAATTGTAGTTACATCGCTGCTGTTGGCCACCACTGTAGCCGAACGCGCATCAGCAGAGGATTCGCTGCGGCAAAGCGAAATTAAGTATCGGGAATTAGTCGAGAATGCTAACAGCATTATTTTAAAACTAGATACGGAAGGAAATATTACTTTTTTTAACGAATTTGCACAGATTTTTTTTGGTTACGATGAAAAAGAGATAATTGGCAAAAACGCAGTGGGAACCATCATTCCCCAGAGAGATACAAGAGGAAATGACTTGGCAGCAAAGTTGAGAGATATTTTGCAAAACCCAGAACAATACACGGGAAATGAAAATGAAAGTATCCGGCGCAGCGGCGATCGCGTTTGGGTATCGTGGGCAAATAAACCGCTGTTTGACGCGGCAGGAAAGTTCGCGGGAATGCTGGCAATCGGTACGGATATCACAGACCGCAGGCGGGCTGAAATGCAGCTTGTAAAGCTGAATGACGAGTTAGAGTTTAGAGTAGAAGAACGGACTAATGCTCTTAATGATACTTTAAAAGCACTGCGATATCAGCAGGAACAATCCGATCGCTTGCTGTTGAATATTTTGCCTGAAGAAATAGCAAATCGGTTGAAGCGGGGAGACAGTACGATAGCAGACACTTTTGCTGATGTTACTGTGTTATTTGCAGACATAGTAGGCTTTACTCAACTCAGTTCGCGAGTTTCTCCAACGCAATTAGTTGCCTTGCTGAATGACATCTTTTCGACATTTGACAACCTAGCAGAAAGGCACGGATTGGAAAAAATTAAGACGATTGGCGACGCTTACATGGTAGTTGGAGGCCTCCCCATTCCTCGCCCGGATCACGCAGAAGCGATCGCAGAAATGGCTTTGGATATGCAGCAAGCAATTATTGACTTCAGCAATACCCACAGCCAAGCTTTCAGCATCAGAATTGGCATCAACACTGGCCCTGTTGTTGCCGGAGTTATTGGTATTAAAAAATTTATTTACGATTTGTGGGGAGACACCGTTAACACCGCTTCCCGCATGGAATCTCACGGCTTGCCGGGGTGTATTCAGGTAACAGAGACAACTTATCAGCAGTTGCGAGAAAAGTATTCCTTTGAAAACCGCGGCGCGATCGAAGTTAAAGGCAAAGGCCAGATGACTACTTATTTACTGAAATGCCGAAAATAGCTTTAGTAAAGGTTTTTCTCTAAAAGTAAGGGCGATCGCACTTCCAAGTGTGCGATCGCCCTCATTTTAATTTAGCCAAGTTTTTTAAAGCTTGTACAGGTTAATTCCAGCTTCCTTCGCCATGATTTCCAAACCCTTGTTTTGCAAGGTTTTAATCGCTTTTGTAGAAAGGTGCAATCTTACCCAGCGCTTCTCCTGCGGCCACCAAACCCGCTTCCACTGCAAATTGGCGTCTTGCAATTTGTGAGTGCGGTGGTGCGAGTGAGAAACTGCAAAACCGTTATTCGCCTTCTTTCCCGTTAGCTGACATTTCCGTGACATATTGCGCTCCAGATTACCGTTTTTTGCGTGCAGCCTTTTATTATATAGCAACAGCGCAGAACCCCCCTAGCCCCCCTTGTTAAAGGGGGGACAAAAAACACCCGATCGCCCGCTCAGCAATAGAAATAAACTCTTGCTCCCCCCCTTAGCAAGGGGGGGTTGGGGGGGTAATTACATTGCACGTTCAGTCAATTTTGTCAAGACTTGATTCGATCGCTCGACAAAATCCTTCATCCCTTCAGCATCGAAACCCTTCTGGGCCATCAAAGCCAAGTCGTAAACGTGGTGACAAATCATACTCGCCAACTGACTTGACGGAGACTCCCCGCCGCCTTGAATAATCGCACCCTGACTCAAACTCGCCAGATTTTGAATCAGCGGGTGAGAGGTATTCACCAGCAAAACGTGTTCTTCGGGGAATTCGGCGGCTTGCTGCTGCAAAAGCGCCGTCATGTCGCGCATCCGGCGCAAAGCTTCCGGCAAAAGTACGATCGCAGGTGGCGTCGCCTCCGCAGAGTCAGACTTCAAAGCTTCTGTGCGAATGTTCACTTTCGGCTTATTGAGAGCTTTTTGGAACATTTCTTTAACTTGTTCGCTGCGAGTCTTATTCGTCGCCGGATCGACAATTTCCGCTTCTTTCTCTTTGTCAATTAGCGTTTCGTCGATGTCGGAATCAACCCGGGAGAATTTAACATCTGAGTATTCTCTTTCCAAGAAGCTGATAAAGTGCGTGTCGATGAAAGAATCCATAAACAGCACTTCTAAACCTTGGCTTTTGTGCATAGCAACGTAAGTTGCTTGAGACGCCGGATCTGTACAATAAAACACGCGATTTTCGTGGCGTTTTTGATTTCGTTCCAAATACTCTTTCAGCGTCGTGTAAGGCTGGGTGGAAGTAGAAGTTTCAGACTTCGGAGTGACATCTTGCCACAAATCTCCTTCCTCACTTTGCACCTGAACTTCGGGCGTTACAGTTTCTGGCTTCTCGGCTGTTGGTTCGTAGGTGCTGCGGTAGATTAAGATATCTTCGACTTGCTTTTTGAACTTGTCATCGTTGAGAGTTCCGAACTTGACAAAAGTGCCGATATCTTGCCAGCAGCGGATGTATTCGTCACGGTCGTCGCGGTAGAGTTCTTTCAGGCGATCGCCCACTTTTTTCGCAATATAATCAGCGATTCTCCGCACAGTGCGATTGCTTTGCAGCGAACTGCGAGAAACGTTCAGCGGAATGTCGGTACTGTCAATGACTCCCCGCAGCGGCATCAAGAATTTCGGGATAATTTCTTCGCAGTGGTCGCTGACAAAAACCTGATTGCAGAATAGCTTAATATTGCCTTGGGTAACATCGACATCCGGCCGCAGTTTCGGAAAGAAAAGAATTCCGTTAACAATGAAAGGATAATCTGTATTCAGGTGTACCCACAGCAGAGGCTCGTCTTGGAACGGGTAAAGGTAGCGGTACAGTTCTAAATAATCTTCCTTCTGCAAGTTGCTGGCTGAGTCCCGCCAAATTGCCTTGTGCTTGTTGAGTTCCTCACCCTCAAATTTGATGGGAACCGGCATGAAATCGCAGTAAGTTTTGATTAACTGCTTGATGCGAGTGGGTTCTAAATATTCTTCTTCTTCGTCTTGGAGGGTAAGAGTAATAGTAGTGCCGCGTTCCGTGCGGGAAGATTCTGATAGTTCAAAAGCGGGAGAACCGTCGCAAGACCAGTGTACTGCTTGGGAGCCTTCTTGGTAAGAAAGAGTATCAATCTGTACTTTCTTCGCCACCATGAAAGAAGAGTAGAAACCTAGGCCGAAGTGACCAATGATTGCGTCGTCGCCGCTGCCTTGGTATTTTTGAATAAATTCTTCTGCGCTGGAGAAAGCGACTTGGTTGATGTATTTTTTTACCTCATCGGCGGTCATGCCGATGCCGTTATCGGAAATTGAGAGGGTTTTGTTTTCTTTGTCGATCGCTATGTTGATTTGCGGTTCGCCCATGTCGCCGCCGTATTCGCCGGAACGGGAAACCATTTTGAGTTTGGCAATGGCATCGACGCCGTTAGAAATTAGTTCCCGCAAGAAGACTTCGTGGTCAGTGTATAGCGACTTCTTGATAATCGGGAAAATATTTTCGGTATGGATTGAGATTGTTCCCTGTTCTAAAACTGTCATAATTTTTCTCTCTGATGACTGCTAATTGCTTAGAAATAGCTATTTAATGATTTTCGGCGATCGTGTTCTCTTCTGCAAAAGGGATTACCACAAATAGATGATTCGGTTTTCCCCACATCTTGGACAATTCTCAATAAGCCTTTCACGGGCTGGCTAGAAAATCCCAACTCCTACTCCCCACAAGATAATTCACTTTTTGTGGAACAGGCCAGAAAGACCTGTTAAGCGAAGATCGTGCAAGATGTCAGTTTCCCTCACATAGTAGCTCACAAAGGCAACTGCAGGAGAAAGGTGCTGCCGGAACCCAATTCGCTGCGGGCGCTGAGGCTGCCGCGGTGGGCGCGGGCTATGGTTTGGGCGATCGCCAATCCCAGTCCCGAACCGCCGGTATGGCGCGATCGATCGCTGTTGACTCGGTAAAATCGATCGAATATTCGCTCTAAATCTGCCGCCGCCATCCCAATACCGGTATCTTGAACCTGAACGATCGCCTCTTGGTGGCTGCAATCTAAAATAACTGTTACTTTCCCGCCCGCCGGAGTGTATTGAATGGCATTAACAATTAAATTAGCAACTAACCTATAAAGTTGGTCGGAATTGCCGACAACATTTAATTGCTGCTGCACTCGCACTTCGGATGTTAACGCTACCTTAGAAGCGATCGCCATTGCTGCCAATTCCTCGACTAAATCGCTAACCAAGTCATTCAAACAACACAATTGAGGGCGATCGCGTATCGCCTGATTATCCATGCGAGCCAGCAGCAGCAAATCAGCAACTAACTGAGTCAATCGTCGGTTTTGGCGATCGATCGTCCGCAAAATTTCCCGCGCTTCTTTTTCATCTAATTGAGGCGTCAACAGCGCCGATTCTACAGTCGCCTGCGAAGCCGCTAAAGGCGTCCGCAATTCGTGGGCGGCATCCGCTGTAAACTGTTGGATTTGTCGGTAGGAAGAATAAATCGGTTTCATGGCCAATCCTGCCAACAACCAACTAGCAAAGCCTATCAAAATCAATGCTGTAGGCAATCCTAATTTCAAAACCCATTTCACTGTACTGAGATAATCATTGAAGTCTTGCAGGCTGCGCCCAACTTGAAAATATCCCCAATCTTGCTGTGTTTTGGTGTGTAGCGCTACAGAAATTTGGTGGTAAACATTGCCTTTGTTGTCAGTTATTGTTTGCCAGTATTGGGAGTTAAATTGTGGTGGTAATTCTTCGGGATAAGCGCCTGCTGTAGCAATTAATTTCCCGGAATAATCAAATAAACGAATATAGTAATAGCCTTGGTTGATCGCGCTTAAAATATGGCGGCTTGGCAACTGTTCTTTAATGCCTTTAACTCCAATTAGGCGGAGGTTGGGCAAAAGTTCGTTTACTATTGGCTCCAAGCGTCCGGGCTGCTGCAATTTGAGTTCTAGGCTGTCGTGTAGCGTCCCCGCTACCGATTCTAATTCTCGGTCTATGGCTACCCAGTGAGCGTGGGCGATCGCCTTGTATACGCCAAATCCCAACAAGCTTAAAATCAAACCCATTACAGCCGCATAGGAAATGGCTAATTGCCAGCGAGTTCGGTTAAATAGTTTATTTTGATTCATTTAAACTTAGATTTTATATAATTGTTAAGAACAGGCAAGATGCCTGTTCCACAAAGTTAAATTTTACTCCTGATTTTACTCGTTCCCAGGCTCTGCCTGGTAACTCATATCCAGATGCTCTGCCTCCAATTTTCATGGAATCTCTTCGAGGCAGAGCCTCGGTAAATCGGTTTCCAGGCAGAGCCGGGAAACCAGTTAATTTTCATGTTTTAGGAGTTCTGCATATTCGCTTATTCCGAGTTCCGCAAGTTGTCGGTCTTCTTCGGCAAATTCGCCGTAGAGTGCAGCTAAGTTAGTTTCATCGATTGCTGCAATAGTAGCTAATCTGGCACGGAATTTTAGGAATGCAATAAATTCAAATACTTGTTTTAGTTGTTCTAGATCGAGATTTTCTAACTCTTGTTGGATTAAATCTTTCATAGCAGTCATTTTTACGATCGAGTTTTCTATATTCTACGGATTCCCAGATTCGGGCTGGGAAGCCCTAGAATGCTTAAGAACAGGCAAGAGGCCTGTCCCACAAAAATTAAATTTTATTGTGGGGGCAACCGGAGAACCCCCCCTACTTTAATTTCTCATGCGGTATCCGACGCCGTGAACGGTTTCAATTAAATTCGCGCCGCCAACCGACTCAAGTTTGCGCCGCAGCAAGCGCACTTGAGCTGCTACCACATTGCTAAAGGTATCTGCACTCGCCTCCCATAGCTGATTCCGAATTTGGTCAGTGGTGATAATTTGGTTGGGATGTTTCATCAAGTATTCTAGCAGTTGAAACTCTTTGTTTGTTAAAGCAATTATCTGGCTGTTGCCACTTCGATCGAGATGCCACACAGTTCGATTCCCGCAGTCCAAAACCAGATTTCCTACTTGTAGCTGTTGCGGTTGAATTTGGGGCGATCGCCTTTGCAAAGCCCGCAATCTTGCTAACAGTTCCGCCATCCCAAACGGTTTAACTAAATAATCGTCAGCCCCTGCATCTAGTCCCGCAACTTTATCTTCCATTCGGTCTTTGGCTGTTAGCATCAAGACGGGCAGAGCGCTATTTTTAGCACGCAATCTCCGCAGCAGTTCCAACCCTGACAATCCTGGTAGCAACCAGTCAAAAATAGCCAGGTTATATTGCGTCCAGTGACTGTCTAAATATTCCCAAGCTTCATTGCCATCTAGGGCCCAATCAACTATATATTTTTCCTGCTTTAAAGTGCGGTCGATCGCTTTCCCTAAATCTGGTTCGTCTTCAACTAGCAAAACTCTCATAACTCTAATTTATAGCGCTAAATCCTTATACATTGTTAGCGATGGGCAGCATCTACCCCAACATTTAAGCTCACATACTGAGATGAAATCAGCATGAAATATTCTGAATTCGCAGAAAAAGAGAACTGTTGACAATGATTGACAACAAGCTGGTAATGTCTTATAATCAAGTACCAGTGAATTTTTGAGAAATATTTTCAATAAGTATGACAGATTTATCCGATCGTCCCGCCATTAAAAAGGCTGGGCGCTGGAGTCGCCGCCAACTGCTACAGCTAGGAATAGCTGGGGCTGGGGTAGCGGGCGGCGCGATCGCACTTCAAAATTTGACTCGCAAACCGACATCAGCCGCGAGAATACCGCCCATCCCCGCAGATGCACTCACCGTCAGCAATATCAACCCGATGCAAATTGCGCGGGATTTTGATTACGGCACAGTGACGCGCGAAAACGGGCGCACGGTACGCGAATTTCGGCTGGAAGCTAATACTTCGATCGTCCAACTTAACAGCGCCGTCACTTTCAACACCTGGAACGTCAACAATCGCGTGCCGGGGCCGACATTAAGGGCAACAGAGGGCGATCGTATCCGCGTCATTTTTTATAACAAAGCCGGAGATTCTCATTCGCTGCACTTTCACGGCGTTCATACCAGCGAAATGGATGGCGTTAAACCAGTGAAACACGGTTCGGTATTTATTTATGAATTCGATGCCAATCCCTACGGAGTGCATCTATATCACTGCCATATTGAGCCCGTAACTCGCCATATAGGTAAAGGACTCTATGGAATGTTCATCATCGATCCGCCAAAACCTCGTCCTCCCGCCGATGAAATCCTGTTAATCATGGGGGGATATGACGTAAACGACGACAAAAAAAACGAACTTTACGCTTTTAACGGGTTGCCCAATTATTACATGAACAACCCGATACCTATTTACCGAAATCAGCTAATCCGGCTGTACGTTCTTAACCTGATTGAGTACGAAGCGGCAGTGACTTTTCACCTGCACGCCAACTTTTTTGACGTATATCGCACGGGAATGACTTTAACTCCCAGTGAAAGAACCGATGTCATCACAATGGGAGTAGCTGAACGGCATATTTTAGAATTTACCTACGGCTACGCTGGAAAATTTATGTTTCATCCCCATCAAGATGCGATCGCCGAAGCAGGCTGCATGGGTGTATTTGAAGTCATCACTTAAACCACATCCTGCTACCAGGGTGCACCGATTCAAATAAAGTATGAAATTATTTGACAAGCTCGATCGCAAATAGGTAGAATGAATAGCTCGCAAATAATTGAGAATTATTCTTAATAACTTGCGAAACCAAATGCACATAACGTAAAAATTAGCAACTGCCATGTTATCCACATTTCGTTTATTACCTACAGTCACTGCTACAGCCATCCTCGTTGCTCTTGCTGGTTGCGCTTCCCCCACAACCAGCAACACCGACAGCACACCCTCACCCGCTGCCACAGCCAGTCCCGCATCCACAAGCGGTCACAGCGGGCATCACGGCGGCAAAGGCGGCATCAACATCAATACTGCCATTCTTTCAGAGTTAGATAAACTCGAAGCCAAGTTAGGAGTGCCGGCACTTTCTAACAAAATTCAAGCCAGCCGCCCTTACGGAAAAGTCGAAGAATTGGTTTCAAAAAATGTCATTACTCAAGCGCAATTCGACCAAATCAAAGACTTGGTAACTATTGAAAATGTGGTGCTGACAGGCGAACCCAAAGATGTAGATTACATGACTAAACTTGGCTTGATGAAAGGGCATCTTTTCGTAGCCCAAGAACTCTTGGATCAAGGCAAACCCGACCAGGCAGAACCGCACATCGGGCATCCAGTCGAAGAAATTTATGCCGATGTGGAAGATCAGCTAAACGAGCGTAAAATTCCTGAATTTAAGGCTACTTTAATTAAATTGCAGGATTTAGTTAAAGCGGGTGCAAAAGATCCGGCTCAAGTGAAGGCGGAATTTGACACATCTATGCAAGCAGTTGATGGAGCAATTGCCGCCCTTCCCGAAACGCAGCGAAAAGATCCGAAATTCGTGCTGCAAGTGATTAACGGCTTGCTGGATACAGCTAATTCCGAATACGGAGCGGCAGTTGCTAACGGCAAAATTTCCGCAATTATTGAATACCAAGATTCGCGGGGTTTTGTCATGTACGCGGAAAGCCTGTACAAAGATATTGCCGAGCAAGTGGCTAAAACTAGCCCCGAAACCGACAAAGCAATTGTTGCCAACATGACTGAACTGAAGGCAAATTGGCCAACTGCGATCGCGCCAGCAGCCCCCGTAAAAACCACGGAACAAGTCAACCAGCTAGTTAAAGCGATCGAGAACGACAGCCAAAAAGTTCTCAAACCAGCCTCTTAAAAAAGTTAACTGAAACCGCCAACGGTAATTGGTAAAAAAAATACCAATTACCTCCCGATATTACCTAAACTAAAAAGATGAATTTTAGCGAAGCATTGCCCACATTTGTAATTACTCTCCGCGAAGGAGTCGAAGCCGCCTTAGTTGTCGGAATCGTTCTCGCTTGCCTCAAAAAGTCGGGACAAAGCTATTTAAGCCCTTGGGTTTTTGGGGGTGTTGGGGTTGGACTTATTGCCAGCGCTTTGATAGGTGTACTGTTGGTCTGGACGATGCAAATTTTGTCCGCATCCAATCAGCCTTTTGCACCGATTATGGAATTGCTGCTAGAAGCAATCTTTGGGCTGATAGCGATCGCAATGCTGAGCTGGATGCTGATTTGGATGACCAAGCAAGCGCGATTTATGAAAGCCGAAGTTGAAGGCGCTGTGAGTGCCGCCTTAACGCAAAACTCTCATGCCGGTTGGGGCGTATTTAGTTTAGTTTTTATTGCTGTTTTGCGCGAAGGGTTTGAAACTGTTTTGTTTGTCGTCGCCAAGTTTCAACAAGGCATTATTCCAGCCCTCGGCGCTTTGGGCGGCATTCTCTCAGCCACCGGACTTGGTGTCCTGCTGTTTAAATGGGGAGTCAAAATTAATATCCGCCTGTTTTTCAAATATATGGGCATTTTATTGCTCTTCATTGTAGCAGGCTTAGTGGTATCTACTTTGGGACTTTTTGACAGCGGGATGAATATTTTATCGCAAACAAATCGCGAATCAGCAGCACTGTGTTTCTATTACGAAAGATTTACTAAAATCCACTCTTGCATTCTCGGGCCGATGGTCTGGAATACCTCGCAACTGCTTCCCGAAGACAAGTTTCCCGGTTTGTTGTTGAGTGCGCTGTTTGGCTACACGGATAAGCTATATGTCGTGCAGGCCTTGGCTTATTTCGTATTTTTAATTACCGTCGGCGGGATTTATTTTCAAAGTTTGGCGGGTCGAGTCTTTTTTCCCTTCAAAAAAACTCATGTAATGAAGTAGGAAATTAAGTGCGATCGAAATACGATCGGCTTTTTAGTCTGAACTTCCCCCTGGAAATATACTTACACAAACTCAAAAGCCTTTCATAACAAAGGTTTTAATTGTTGATAAATAAAATATGTACCCATGTAGATGATTGATATCTGTTTGTAATCGGCAATTATATTGAATCTACAACAATTGAGCGCGATCGCCTGCATCAGCTATTGCTGATAAATGGGTACAAATTGTCAGCTCAACAGTTGCATCCTTTGTTGAGTAAGAGTTTTAGGAATGTTAGTACATTTTTATGGGGGAAGTCCAGTCTATTGGTGGCCGGAGGCAAAAGTTTAATCATCGTTAATCGGCCCGACATGATAGAAATCATCCGCCTGCACACGATCTATGCACTCCCTCAATTTTTCAGCCAGCACCTGTACGTGGGGTTCTTGTAGCATACTAAAGGTATCGCCAGGAACATCATGGATATCCAATCCTCCCGGAGCCAGTTCGCTCCATCCCAAATCAGGGTCTAAGAAGCCCATGTTATCGATAGGCCGGAAGAGAGTCACTTGCTCCGGGTAAACCTGCATTGGTGCGAACGCCCACTCCGTATTTCCCTCCTCTTTTTTCTTTCGATAAGTGAAGCTTTGGAAAGCTGGAGGCAAAGGACGCCCCATACGCTCGTAAAACTCGCAGTAAATACTCATTAGCCGATTCTTGGCTTCCTCTACCCTCCTCTGCCTTAACAAGTAGGCGGGGCCAATTCGTAAAAAGTTATTCCAGTGCGCCAACACCCGCTCTTCGACTGGCATTATTTTGATGGCTTTATCATCTTTTAAAGTATCTAATAAGGCTAGCAGAGCTACCTTTTGACCTTGCGTGTGGAGCTGCTGGGCCACCTCATAGGCTATTCGCCCCCCGCAATATATACCTGCTAGAAAATAAGGACCTTCAGGTTGGATGATTCGCATTTCTTTGAGGTAGTGAGCCACAAGGTCCTCAATCTTATTCAAAGAAACTTCCTCCATAATCCCTACTGCTAGCCCATAAATGGGTTGTTCAGGATCTAGATGACCGGCCAAAGGGCGACAAAACTTTAGACCCTCGCCAAGTACATGGAAAAAGAACAAAGGCGGTTTAGAACCTCCGGGTTTAATTGTCACCACCGTTTGCCAAGAAGGTGCTGACCATCCTTTCTGGCGGAGAATGTTGGTCAGTTGCTCAATGGTTGGTGATTGGAAGAGGGTAGCCAGGGGGAGATTTTTCCCGAAGGCTTTCTCGATTTGTGCCAATAGGCGCACGGCTAGTAGAGAGTGTCCTCCCACGTCAAAGAAATTGTCCTTCACACTGATGGGCTTTTTGGGTAAAACGTTTTCCCAAATTTTTGTTAGTTGGATTTCTAAATCATCGCTGGGAGGCACAAAGGTACTTGCTGGATCTTGCCTGAGCTGGCTGGGTGCGGGCAGGAGGCGCTGGTCTATTTTCCCGTTGGGTGTTAGGGGTAGGGTGTCTAAGAAAACGAAGGCTGATGGCACCATATAGTCAGGGAGCTTTTGCTTGAGGAAGCATCGTAGTTCGTCGGTAGTGGGTTTCTGCTGTTGCTTGGAAACAATGTAGGCAACTAAACGTTTGTCGCTTTCATAGTCAACCCTTGCTGTTACTACACACTGCTGCACAGTAGGATATTGGGATAGAGTTGACTCAACCTCCCCCACTTCGATGCGGAAACCACGAATTTTGACTTGATTATCTATGCGACCGAGAAACTCAATGTTGCCGTCGGGTAGATAACGAGCTAGATCCCCACTTTTATAAAGGCGTGTCCCTGGTTCATTGCTAAAGGGGTTGGGAATAAATTTATCTTTGGTCAAATCGGGGCGGTTGAGGTAGCCTCTGGCGATGCCTGCACCACCAATGTGGATCTCGCCCGGTACACCAATGGGAACAGGATTCAAATATTTATCCAGCAGATAGATCTGCATATTGGCAATAGGGCGACCAATCGGAACCTGTGTTCTGAGTGCCGAAGACTGACAATGATATACAGTGCTCCAGACCGTTCCTTCGGTTGGACCGTATTCGTTGAACAAAGATGTCTGAGCCAGCAGCTTAGTATGGCGTTCAACCAACTCTCTGGAACACGGTTCGCCTGCCACAATAACACTACGAAGACAAGTGATCTGTTGTGGTTCCGCTTGCTCCCAAATCAGGTTATAGAGAGATGGAAGACTCAATAAATGCGATACATGATGTTGAGCAATTAACCTTGTAAGGTGTAACAGCTCTTGTTGGAAGTTTGCTGGTGGTAGTACAAGTATGCCTCCCTGGCACAATGTCCAAAAGATGCCTGCGATCGAACTGTCAAAACCAAACGACGAAAGTAAGAAGAAACTGGTGACGGGTTCGCTGTAATAAGAAATACGAGCACTGGTGGAGTGGACTAGGTTTTGATGGGTTACCAGCACTCCTTTGGGTTTCCCTGTAGAACCCGATGTGTAGATTGTGTAAGCCAGGTTATCGGCCGTCACGCGGATGACGGGTTTTTCCTCGCTCTCTTGGGCGATTACTTCCCAGTCGGTGTCCAAGCAGAAACGCTGTGCTTTGTACTCGGAAAAACCTGCAACTAGCTTCTGTTGGGTTAATAGCACCGCCACCTGGGCATCTTCGAGCATGAAGGCTAGACGATCCTGGGGATACGATGGGTCTAACGGCAAATAAGCCCCACCAGCCTTGAGAATGCCTAGGAGTCCTACGATCATCTCTAGCGATCGCTCTACACAAATTCCGACCAGCATTTCTGGTTCCACACCCAATTTTTGCAGGTGGTGTGCTAGTTGATTCGCTCGTTGATTCAACTGGAGGTAGGTTAGCTGTTCCTCTTCAAAGACCACCGCGACGGCATCGGGTGTACGCTCTACTTGGGCTTCAAATAACTGATGGATACAGGCTTGATTGGGGTAATCTGTCTGGGTATTATTCCACTCCACTAACAGTTGATGCTGTTGGGCTCCACTCAAGAGGGGCAGATTCCAGAGGCGCTGTTCTGGGTTGGCGACGATGCCTTCGAGCAAGGTCTGAAAATGGTTCGTCATCCGTGTGATAGTGAGGGGGTCGAACAAGTCTGTGTTGTATTCAAACCAGCCCCTGATGCCCTCGGCACTCTCTTCTAGTTCAAGGGTTAAATCAAACTTTGCTGTGCCGTTATGGACTTCCAGAGGGGTTAGACTTAGACCCCGAAACTCTAAAGCCGATATCGGGGCATTCTGGAGAACAAACATCACCTGAAACAGGGGGTTACGGCTCAAATCCCGTTCTAGTTGCAGTTCCTCTACCAACTTCTCGAAAGGCAAATCCTGGTGAGCATAGGCTCCCAAAGCCACTTCACGCACCCGACCTAGCAATTCCCGGAAACTTGGATCGCCTGAAAGCTCAGTTCGCAGCACCAAAGTATTGACAAAAAATCCAATCAACCCTTCGATTTCAACGCGGTTGCGATTAGCAATGGGAGAACCAACAATAACGTCTTCCTGACCTGTATATCGGTAGAGTAGTATCTGGAAGACCGCCAGTAAGGTCATAAACAAAGTAACGCCTTCCTGCTGTGAGAGCGCTTTGAGGGCATCGGAACTTTTCTTAGGCAGTTCCAGAGATTGCCTTGCACCTCGATAAGTTTGAACTGGTGGTCGGGGGCGATCGGTGGGCAACTCCAGCACGGGCAACTGACCACCTAGATGGCGCTTCCAGTAGTTAAGTTGAACCTCCAACACCTCACCGACGAGCCACTCGTTCTGCCAGGCAGCAAAGTCAGCATATTGGATAGGTAGTTCAGGCAATGACGAGGACTTCTCAGTGGAAAAAGCTTCATAAAGCGCCGTCAATTCCCGCATAAACACACCAAGAGACCAGCCGTCGGAGACGATGTGGTGCATGGTCAACAGCAGCAAATATTCCTCTTCTCTCAGGTGCAAGAGTTTGACGCGAAACAATTGTTCATTAACCAAGTCAAAGGGGCGCTGAGCTTCCTCAGTAGCTAACCGTTGAGCTTCCACCTCCCGTTGAGTCTCAGGAAGTTCCCGGAGGTCTACTATTGGCAACAGCAAGGTAACAGCCGGATGAATGACCTGAATTGGCTGCCCATTCACAGCACTAAAGGTAGTCCGTAGAGCTTCGTGACGCCTCACAATTTCACTTAAGCTCTGCTCTAGTGCCGTCACGTTGAGCGAACCTTTCAAGCGAATAGCGTTAGGGATGTTATACAGGGGCGTCCCAGATATCAATTGGTCGAGGAACCACAGCCGCTGCTGAGCAAAGGACAGAGGCAGGTCTCGCTCGCGTGAGATGGGACTAATGGGCAGAGCCTGTAGACTGCCTTTTTCGGCTCGGCTGGCTGTCTCGACGCTATAAGCCAAGCCAGCTAGGGTAGGCTCCTCAAAGAGAGTATGCAGGGGGAGTTCTACTCCGAAAGCTTCGCGCACGCGAGAAATGACTTGAGTTGCTAGTAAGGAATGTCCCCCCAACTCAAAGAAGTTGTCGTGAATGCCCACCCACTCAAGCCTGAGAACTTCGCTCCAGATGCCCGCGAGCACTTCCTCAAAAGGCGTAAGATGCGGCACAAAAGTTTCTTCGAGATTTGATCTTGTCCCGTCAGGCACTGGCAGAGCGCGGCGATCCACCTTACCGTTGGGCGTCAGGGGCACCGCTTCGAGCTGCACAAATGCAGAAGGTATCATGTGATCGGGCAGTTTCTGCTTTAGGTCGCGACGCAGTTCACTGATGGAGAGGACTTGCTCCTGGCTGGCAACCACATAGGCCACGAGGCGCTTGTCATTAAGGTCGTAGTCCTGGTCTATAACTACGGCATCCTGAACAGCCCGGTTTTGCATCAGCACTGCCTCAATCTCGCCCAGCTCGATGCGGAAGCCACGAATTTTCACCTGATTATCGATACGACCGAGAAACTCGATGTTGCCGTCCGGTAAATAGCGGGCTAAGTCTCCAGTTTTGTACAGACGTGCTCCGGGTTCGTCACTAAAGGGGTTGGGGATAAACTTCTGGGTCGTCAACTCTGTCCGGTTGAGATAGCCCCGAGCTAAACCGTCGCCACCGATGTGCAGTTCACCCGTGACTCCGATGGGGACGGGTTGGAGAGACCGATCCAATATATAAAGCTGAGTATTGGCAATAGGACGACCAATTGGAACCAAACCTGATAGGGTGGTCTGAGCCGGAACCTCATAGACACAGCATCCAACAACCGTTTCTGTTGGACCGTATTCGTTGATTAGTCTAGTTTCAGGTGCGTGAGTCTGCCAGAATGAAATGCTCTTTTTCGAGAGAGCCTCGCCACCGATAATTAAGGCTCTTGTCTGACCCGCCACCTGCTTACTGGGTAATAACTCACTGAGTAGTGCCAGATGGGCCGGGGTGATTTTGACGAGGCTAAAATTACTTTGAGAACACAAGACGGCACTAAGAGCCTCTATCTCCTGCTTCTCTGGGAGGAAGACTACCCTCTGTCCTACCAATAGGGGAGAGAATAAGCTGGTAATGGTCGCGTCGAACCCGATCGAAGAATGAACCGGAGAACCAACCCCATCGGCTACTGCATACGCTTTTATGCACCAGCTAAGATAATTGACCAATCCTTGGTGGACAATCATCGTTCCCTTTGGTTTCCCGGTTGACCCAGATGTGTAAATTATATAAGCCAAGTTGGCGGCATTAACCCCGCTGTTGAGATTCTCCTCACTCTCCTGAGAAATTAACCCCCAACCTGTATCCAAGCAGATCGCTAACGCACCTTGTTCAGGCAATCCAGTTAGCAACTTCTCTTGGGTCAATAGCACCGACACCTGTGAGTCTGACAGCATGAACGCTAGACGTTCTTTCGGATACGCAGGATCTAGAGGCACGTAGGCTCCACCCGCTTTGAGAATACCGAGAAGCCCCACCATCATCTCAAGCGATCGCTCTACGAAAATCCCCACTAAAACCTCTGGTCCTACCCCCAGTTTTTGCAGGTAGTGCGCTAGCTGATTGGCTCTTGCATTCAGTTCCCGATAGGTCAACTGTTTGTCTTCATAAACTACCGCCACCGCATCAGGTGTCTGCTCCACCTGAGCCTCAAATAACTGATGGATACACTTATCCTTGGGGTAATCTGCCTGAGTATCATTCCACTCCACCAGAATTTTGTGACAATCCTGCTCAGATAGCAGGGGAATTCCGGCAACGCGCCCTTTGGGGTCAGTTACGATACCTTGCAAAAAAGTAGCAAACTGATCCAACATCCTGGCAATGCTGTCACCATCCAATGCTTCGGTGTTATAAAGCCAACAGCATTCTTTCCCCTCTGACGGAATCACTAGGGTCAACTCATTACCAGACCCAGCTTGGTGGTCGTCTAGTTTTTCTACCCGTTCTACGACCACCGGAAAAATCGGCTCACGACTCAGATCAGGCAATGAACGAAGAGCCGGATACCTAGCTACGACATCACGCGCATAAGTCTTGTGAAGTTTGGTCAACTCCACCTGCTCCTCAAATGCTTTAAAAACTTCCTCAAAACTTTGCTCGTAGTCTATATGTACGCGACAAGAAACAATTGAGGCAAAAAAGCCTTCCAGTCCTATCAACTCCCGTTGCAGCTCAACATCTCTAAATCCGATATCAAAACATCCAGTTCCTCCAACACGGGCCACATAAGTAGCAAAAGCAGCAAACAGGAAGTCACTCTGATTCCAAGCAGGATAGCCCTCCTCCAGAAAGGTTGTGACCTCATGCGGTATGGACATCTTTACACTCGTGTACTGCTTTTGATTCAAGTGCGAGGCCGTTCTATCGGCATAGGGAACCGTGATGGGCTGTAACGTCGCCAGCTTCTCTACCCAGAAAGACTCGTGCTGAGCAATTAACCCATCAAACCTCTCAATACGCCTCGCCCTATCTGGCTCGATGTCCTTAAACTGATACCCAACTTGCAGTCCAAATCTCTCGACCAAATCAGGAATCGATAGCGCTTGACCATCGATGGTCAGCACTTGGCGCAGCGCTACCTCGTAACTTGCTGTAGAAACCGTCAAGAAGTTGGGTTCAATCGCCGTGATTGTTCCTGGAGACGACTTAGACAGGTCATCCTTAACTTCGAGTTTGGGGATAACGATCAAGTCGCTCCCTATAGCCAACTTCGCCACACCAAGGGGATTGGGGTAGGAACCAAAATCCAATGCCCTAATGTCGGCATCCATATCATAGGCACAACGATTGAACGAGAGTACACCTCCAGCAAAAAGTCTTTTTGAGTGTCCCAAATAGGTTCGCTCATCCAGATTTTGCTTGAAAGCTAACGCTTGACCACTTGAGCTCTCATCAACTAACTCTTCAAACGCACGAATTGCCGCTTCATGACATTTCCCCGTGAGAGAAAATGCTGTATCGTCATCAGCAATATCGATAGCAACCTGCTTCAGGATATCGCCGCCCTCAACCGAATCGCTCATCACATACCAGGTCACCCCATGAGTCTTCTCCCGGTGCATCAAAGCCCAAGAGGTAGCATTGAGTCCCGCATACTTCGGCAGTGGGGCGTCATGGTAGTCGATCGCTAACTGGCGCGGCAACTCCAAAATTTCTTTGGGTAATAGCGACCTGTTGACAATATTGAATAGGTAATCAAAAGGCTGTCGTCTTAAAAATGCTATGAGATTATCTGTTGGCTGGATGTGAGGTATGTCCTTTGCCTTCGCCCAGCTACTTATCGATGCATCAGGGGAGATGACACCGAAAATCTGATGACCTCGCTCTAAAAGAAGTTCAGCACATTGAATAAGTAAAGTTCCTTCTCCAATAATAAAGCAACTAAATTGATTCTGAATATACATCTTTGTATTGCTTATAGTTTGAGCCACTTAATTTACCAGTGTTTTCTACGGGGTCTTTCCACGGCGAAAGCAAATCCCTTCATTCCGTTGATAATCATTCGCTGTTTGAGGAATAAAAGAGTTCGTCGCACGCTCTAGACGCCTGGTTAGCTAATTTTATATTCTTTTAAGTAGCTAAGTTGACATCATCACTCCTAATTCCCGATCTAACGCCAGTCCATCAGCTTTGCCGGCAAAGCCTCGCCTAGCGATTCCTTCGATCCCTGTGCTCCCAGTCACAAGCGATCGCTGCCTAGCTCTGTCAAGGTGCGATCAAACTCCAGCCCAGTCCGCGATGGTTACTGACGGGCAATTGTCAGCAGTTGTTTGTTGCTAATAACTAATGCGCCCATCAGTTAGAGCGCATTAGGAAATCAGCTATCTATTGATTGAAGGTAAAACGACCGTCAACTTTTTCTCCGTTAATATCCGCAGTCACTTTCACGGGATAACTTCCTGCATCTTTGCCGGGAAACACCACAGCGTAATGTTTGCCCTCAGCATCATACTTGAGAGCTAGGGTTTGCTGCTTTCCATTCGGCAACTGCACTTGAGCCGTCATTTTGGCGTTAGGAACTGGTTCCTTTTTCTCCCCTTTTTGCAAAAACACATCTAAATGAGTTCCGGTAGCTTCTTTTTCCGGTACAAACTCTAAATAGTAAGCTCCAGACTTTACAACTTGCCCCCCTTTAGTTGCTGTTGCAGGAGCAGTGGCGGGACTAGAAGACGCAGGTTGAGAGGCGACAGGAGGGGATGCTGCAGTGGTATTTGGATCGCTTGCTTGGTCGCCTTTACTGCAAGCTCCCAAAAACAGCAATCCGACACTACCTAGAATAACTAAGCTAGACTTGAGCGATTTCATTGGTTTGACTCCTTGTTGACGGACAATAATTAGAAAATATCACACATTAACTCTCTTCCCGTCTTCAATAAATGGCTGAGGTTTTTGAGATCGTAAAAATGTCCCAAATTGAGCATACAAAGCTGGCAAAACTAACAGAGTTAAGGCTGTAGAAGTAAATAACCCTCCTAAAACTACGACTGACAGCGGTTGCAAAATTTCCTTGCCCGCCCCACCTTCAAAGACTAAAGGTGCTAAACCCAAAGCTGAAGTTAAAGCCGTCATCAGGATGGCGTTGAGCCGTTCCATCGAGCCTTTAATAATTGCTTCCTTAAAAGGCATTCCCTCGGCAAATTTAGTGTTGTAGTTGTCTACTAATAACAAGCCGTTGCGGGTGGCAACGCCAAATAAAGTGACAAAGCCAACTAGGGAAGCTACAGAGATGATGCCACCAGTCAAAGCTACCGCAATTACTCCTCCCACTAAGCCGATCGGCAGATTAATCATAATCATAGCAGTTGAAGGAATTGACTTGACGGACAAGTACATCAATACTGTAATTACCAAAAAGGCGATCGCACTAAATATCATAATATTTTGCGAAGCTCTTTGTTCTGCTTCAAATTGACCGCCGTACTGGATAAAATAGCCAAAAGGCAACTCTACCTCTCGTTTGACTTTAGCTTGAATTTCATTCACAACCGATCGCAAATCCCTACCTTTAGCATTAGCCGCCGCCACAATCAACCGAGAAACATTCTCGCGGTTAATCGTATTTGGGCCAGTACCGTATTTGACAGTCGCAACTTGGGCGAGGGGAATCTTGTTGCCGCTTGGAGTATCAACCAACAAATTCTGAATAGTTTCTAGGTTTTTTCTGGCTTCAGGCTGCAACCAAACAACTAAGTCAAAAGTTTGTTGCACTTCCAAAACTTGAGAAACCACTTTGCCGTTTAAAGCTGTCTCAATTATTTCAGAAAGCTCTCCAATTTTCAAACCGTATCTACCCGCAGCTTGGCGGTTAAACTTAATTTGAATTTGTTGCACTGGCACCTGCGGTTCGAGTTGCAAATCCACAATTCCCTCAACTGTTTTCATTTGCTCTTCAACTTGGGCACCGATGCTGCGAAGTTGCTCCAAATCCGGGCCAAAGATTTTGACAGCAATCTGACTTCTGACACCAGATAAAACCTCATCCATCCGGTGAGAAATAAAACCGCCGATATTTGGTGCAACTCCCGGCAATTTAGCAAATTCCTGCCGCAGCGACTCCAAAGTTTTCGGTCTGTTTTTCATCCCTACCTCGCTCAAACCGATATCAATGTGAGCTAAATTGACTCCCGCAGCATCCGCATCTCCTGGAGCTCTGCCCGATCGCACTTGCACGTATTCAAACCTGGTATCATCCTTAAGTGCATCTTCAATAGCAAAAGCCGCGCTATCTGTTGTCTCCAAAGACACCCCCGGATAAAGCATAATAGTATTCACCAAAGTTTGCTCCTGAAACTCCGGCAAAAACACCCGTCCAAAGGATGGCAAAATAATTAATGCAGCCACCATGCTAGCAGCAGCTAAAGCTAAAATAATCCCCGAATAGCGCATTGACAATTTTATAAAAAAATGATATGTTTTCTTGCAAAATCTCGGCAACCAAGGTTCCTCAGAACTCATGCGTTTGGTAGGCAACAAGATAGCGCAAAGGGCCGGAGATATTAACAGCGATTCCAGGCTAGAAATCACCACAACTACCAAATAAGTAATCCCCATAGGCGTAAAAATCCGACCTTCTACACCGGGCAAAGTAAAAATAGGAGAAAACACAACAATCCCAATAACAGTCGCTCCAATTAACGAATCGCGCACCTCCTGACTGCCGTCAAAAATCACATCCATTACCGGGCGCGGATGCAGAGAAGACGTATTTTCTCTCAAATTGCGGTAGGTATTTTCGGCATAAACGATCGCATCGTCGATCGCAGTGCCGATCGCCACCGACAAACCCCCCAAAGTCATCGTATTCAGCCCCAGCCCCAGCCAATACATCGCTAGCAGCGCCAACAGCCAAGTTAGGAAAAAATCTAGCAAAACAACCGCCAGAGTGCGCCAATTCATCAAAAACGGGATGAGAATAAGGGTGACGATAATACTGCCTTCAACTAAAGCCGATCGCACATTTTCCACCGAGGAATTAATATATTCTTCCTGTCGAAAAGTCACAGTAACTTTAATATCTTTTGGCAGAGCTTGCTGCACCTCAGCCATTGCTGCCTCAACCGCTTTAGTTACCGTCGGAGTATCAGCAACTGGCTGTCTGTTTACCATCACAATCACAGCTTTTTTGCCGTTAAAACTGCCATCGCCCCGCTTGATTGCAGCACCAATCTTGACATCAGCCACATCACCAATTCTGACGGGTGTTCCGTGACGAGAGTCGATCGCCGATTGCTGCAAATCTTCCACAGACTCAATCCGCCCCACCCCCCGGATTAAAGTTTCTCGATCCGGCGTAATTAAATACCCCCCGGGCGCGTTAACATTCGCAGCCGCTGCCGCTTCAGCTACTTGCTGCAACGACACATTAAAAGCTTTCAATTTTGCAGGTTCTACTAATACTTGATACTGCCTTTCTTTGCCTCCGTAAGCCACGACTTGAGCAACCCCAGTCACTGCCAAAAGCCGATTTGTGACTTGCCAGTCAACCAGACGGCGCACTTCCATCAAAGGAGTAGTTTCTGATGTAAAAGCATAGGTAATAACAGTGCCCACAGGAGAAGTTGTGGGAGAAATTTGCGGTGTTTCTACTCCGGCGGGGAGTTTGCTTTGCGCTTGCTGCAACCGTTCTGTTATCAACTGGCGCGCTTGATAAATTTCAGTTCCCCAATCAAAGATTACCTTAACCGCAGAAAGGCCCACAGCGGAAGACGATCGCACTGCTGTTACCCCAGGAGTTCCGTTAATTGCACTTTCGATCGGCAGTGTTACCAAAGACTCGATTTCTTCCGGTGCCAGACCCGGTGCTTCCGTCTGAATTTCGACTTGCGGGGGTGCAAAAGGAGGGAAGACATCAAGGGACATTTGGGGGATGATAGAAAATGTCCACAGACTAACAATAATGGTGGCGACAACGACTAGCCAGCGGCGGTTAATTACCCATCTGAGAATAGTGCTGAACATTTAATAATTTGGGAATTGGGAATTGGGAATTGGGCATTGGGCCTTGATAAAAACAGCTATCCGTGTATCCGTGACTTCCGTGTCGTGCTGTTACTTTAAACTCTTGACTTCTGCCTCCTGACTTTTAACGCGATGGTTGTCATCCCGCAGTGACAATTCATCTACTGTACTCGCGTTTAATGTCGGTGCAGAGACAGAAAAATTATTGTTTCCAGAATCCGCTGCTAATGCTGGCAATTTGCGCCGATTTCCCCACAACACGCCGGCTGTGAAAGTTAGAAATGCGATCGCAACTCCTCCCCCTATTCCCGCCCACCATAAAGACACGGGTAAATTATTAAAATTAACCTCTGTTGCCTTTGGAGTTGCCTCTTTCTTTTCCTCGTCTTTTGAGGCCTTGCTGCCGCCCCGCAAAGATTGTGCGTAAAGTTGAGGTGCTCGCTGCGTTACTATCAAATCTCCCTCGAATAAACCCCTCTTCACTTCAACTAAATCTCCGGCCGTTTGACCGATTTCAATTTCAACCGCTTGATAAGCATTGCCATTTTGGACGTAAACAGTTTTTTTACCGCTAACATCCACTACCGCGGCACTCGGAATTGCTAAAATATTTGTGGCAGTTTTGTCTGTTAAAATCTCCAACTCAGCAAACAGTCCGGGCTTTAATTCGCCGTTAATATTATCTAGTTCTGCTTTCACCGGCACAACCCGCGTTTCTCCTTCCACGGATGACCCAATTAAGGCGATTTTTCCCTTGAAAGTGCGATCGGGTAAATTAGCGACTTTTACCCTGACTTCCTGACCCTGTTTTACTTTATTCAAGTCTTTTTCGTAAATATTGGCTGTGGCAAAAACGCGGCTGTCATTTAACAGACTCATCAACGGTTTTTCAGCGTTTACTGACTCGCCTGGGGTGATTTCGCGATCGGCTACCGTCCCGGAAATCGGAGCAACTACGGTAACGAGTCCTCGATCGTTGGCAACAGTTCCTAATTGTTGGAGCCGCGCTTGATAGGCTGCGTCAGCCAAGCGAATGCGCGACTGAGCGACTTCGACGGCAGTTTTGCCGCGTTTGACTTGGTTCTCGGCTTCTAGGACTTCCCGGCGGCTCTGAGCTCTGGTAAGTTGAGCTTTTGCTTCTGCTACTCTGCCTTGAGAATCGCGCAATTCCCGCATTGGGAGGTCTACTTCGGCTTGTTTAATTTCGGTTTGGGCTTTGATAACTTCAGGACGGCTTTTCGCCTTAGCAACAGTGGCTTTTGCTTCGGCGAAGTGGGCTTGCGATTCCAGCATTGTGCGCCGCGCGATCGCTCCTGATGCCGCTAATTCTTTGTCGCGATCGAACTGTTCTTTAGCAATAGTTAATTCTGTTTCTGCCCGCGCTATTTCGGCTTGCGCTATTTCAACTTGACGTTGATAGTTTTCTTGAGCGGCTTGCACAACGGAACGCTTGTTTACTAATTCTTGTTCTCGCTGGTACTGCTTAGTTAGCGCTGTCAATTGGGTTTGGGCTTGGGCGATTTCTGCTGCGGATATTTGAAGTTGGCGATCGTAATTTTCTCGTGCTAGTTTGAGATCGCCTTCCGCTTGCTGCAAATCTGCCTCAGCTTCGGCACGTTTCGACAGAGATTCAACCCGCAACTGTCCTAATTCTGAACTCGATAACACCGCCACGGGTTGACCTTTTGATACTTTGTCCCCAGGCTTAACCAGCAACTCTACTAATTTCCCAGCAACCGGAGCCGTAACTTCTACTTTTTCGTTGGGTAAAGTTTCAATTTGTCCTGTGGTTTTGACGCCGATATCTAGTCTCTTGCGGGCGGCAGGGGAGACTTTAATACCTAATCGTTTTGCTGTTTCGGCATCAACAGAAATAGCAGTAGGAGTTTGAGTTGTTTCGCCGCTATGGTGAAATTCATTTCCGTGGCCAGCGTGGGCAAAAACAGCGGCAGGAGAACTTAGCAAAATTAGGCTCAACAAACTTCCCGAAAAGCTGCTAATAATTGCCGGAGATAGAGCATATTTGTGAAATATCATCGTTGGCATTGTCCTTGAAATCAGGTTGAGTGCCACAGGTTTAGCAGTTGGTATTTTGCCAAGGTAAGTAAGTGATACCCATGAAGTAAAGTTACTTATTAGCATTTTCCAAGAAGCGACCGCTAAGCAATGACCAAGAGCTAGAAATGCTCTACTCAACCTAGTATTTCACGGTCAAATGAAATTAGGATGAAATTTCGCATCAGCAGCCCAGATGCCCACCAGATTCTAAAATACGAAGATAAGTTTCGCCTAATGACAAGCGATTGTGCTGTAGATTTTTTTCCGGTTTTTTTATCTCTGCGGGCGCTGCAATTTCTTTTGTCAATGCGCTCAGTAGCTCATCTACGGCTGCATTTGATTTATAAGTGCTGTTTAATTCCAAGGTATTCAATATCATAAACTACCCTCTCTATGTATATAGCTTTTTGCTGACCTATCTACTACTTTAGAGGTAGGGGAGTGCAATTGTCTACAGTATTCTTACGTAACTTTCTACTACTTTAGATGTAGGGCGGCTCAATTATCTACAGTAGGTATAGGTACTCTCAGGGAACTGAGGTGGAGTCAGACAAATGCTGACAGCCACAGTCGAGCAACATTACTTTGTCTACCAAGGTTGTCGCCACTTTTTCATTTGCTCAATTTCTTGCTTTGGTGAAGCAAGTATTTTCGGAACTCTTGAGCTACTGGGATTAATGTCACTCATTTTCAGGATTTGGTTCACGTTTGGTTGAGGTGAGCTAAATTACTGTTTGTACCAAGCTTGCCGCCACTGTTTCATTTGCTCAATTTCTTGCTTTTGCGAAGTCATAATTTCTTGAGACAATTTCTTCATTTCCGGGCGTTTTGACTTCTTCAAAGCATCTTCAGCCATCACTAAAGCTCCTTCGTGGTGAGGAATCATCGCATTGATAAATCGCAAGTCAAATTGGTCGTCAGCGGCGCCTAAATCCATGCTCATCATCATGCTTTGCATTTGTTCGGGAGTCATTGCCATCATGTGACCCATTTGAGCGTGATAAGCCATCGGGGTACTGCTGGCTTTGGGATACCAAGTTTTTCGCCACTCTTTCATTTGATTGATTTCGCGGTTTTGAGCAGCAATTATATTAGTGGCAAGTTTTTTCATTTCCGGGCGTTTTGATTTGTTAAGCACCTCTTTTGCCATGTTTACAGCACCTTGATGGTGTACTGTCATGCCATCAATAAATCGCAAATCGTAGTCGGCATCCGCAGGGCCTAAATCCATTGACATATCGTGATTCGTGCCATGATTCATGCCATGATTCATGCCACCGCCTTGTGCCAGGTTTTGCTTGTTGTTTGCTTCGGTTGCAGCCGTAACATTTGGGGCTGGAGTTTCGCTGGAAGGGGCTTTTGAACAAGCTGCAAGCACTCCGCTGGTTAAAGCGGCTGCGGCGGTCAATATCAGGGCTACAAAGCCTGTTTTTAATGAAATTGGTTTCATCGATTTTATATCCTTAAAACGGCCATTTATCTTCAGCTTTTCACATATAAATGAAATTAGGATGAAATTTTTGCCTCGGAATTGTAAAGAATTATTGCTGTGCCGTCGATCGCACTCAAATTTAAGATTTACAGAACTCACTTGAATCTAATTATGTAGAGTGCACAGTGCGTGCCTTACCCCTAGGGGTAGCGTGTCAAACCAGTTTTTTCATAATTCCTGATTTATTTTGCAATTCCCCTTGACTCTCCAGTCAACTGGAGACTTTACAATGGAGTTAATTCATTGATTGAGCGGAGTAGTTTCTGCTGAGGTTCAAATTATGACTTTACAGCTAAAAGTTCCTAAGATGGCTTGTTCTGCTTGTGCGACTACAATCACAAAAGCAGTCCAAGCCATTGACTCAGCCTCAACGGTTGAGGCGGATCTCAAGACAAAAGTGGTTACGATTCAAACCGCTAAGTCAGAAAGTGAAGTTAGGAAAGCGATCGCATCGGCGGGCTATCCAACTATTTAAAGATAAAGGGTAAATGTCTCATGGAGGATGGCATATATGGACAATCTCACACTTAAATTGCGGGGCATGAGTTGTGCTTCTTGTGCTTCCTCTATCGAACAAGCAATTCAATCTGTTCCCGGCGTAATTGAGTGTCATGTCAATTTTGGGATGGAACAAGCAACCATCCAATACGACTCCAAGCAAACCAACTTAGAAACAATTCAATCGGCGGTTGATGATGCGGGATACCAAGCTTTGCCACTTCAAGAAATGGCGGCGACAGAGGATGATTCCGAACAAGCCGATCGCAAATCTGAATCTCAAACCTTGCAGCGGAAACTCTGGACAGCAGGTATCATAAGCATCCTGCTGGTTGTGGGCGCTATTCCAGCGATGACCGGCTTGCACCTGCCATTTATTCCCGCATGGCTGCACAATTTTTGGCTGCAATTAGTGCTGACATCACCCGTACAATTTTGGTGCGGCAAATCGTTTTATGTAGGAGCTTGGAAATCCCTAAAACGGCGGGTGGCCACAATGGACACCTTGATTGCCTTGGGAACCAGTGCTGCTTACTTTTATTCTGTATTTGTGACCTTTTTTCCCGGTTTCTTGACGGCCCAAGGTTTGACTCCTAGCGTTTACTACGAAGTAGCCGCCAGCGTTATCGCCTTAATTTTGTTGGGGAAAACCCTAGAAAATCGGGCGAAGGGAGAGACTTCGGAGGCCATTCGCAAACTCATGGGTTTGCAAGCAAAAACTGCTCGGATAATTCGCAACGGGGAAGAGTTGGAAGTGCCGATCGCCCAAGTGGAAATTGGCGATGTCGTGCAGGTGCGGCCGGGAGAGCAAATCCCCGTAGACGGAGAGGTAATTGAGGGTGCTTCGACAGTAGACGAAGCAATGGTTACGGGAGAAAGTTTGCCTGTCAAAAAGCAGCTTGGCGACGAAGTTATCGGAGCCACAATTAACAAAACTGGCAGTTTCAAGTTTCGGGCGACAAGAGTTGGCAAAGATACATTTTTAGCTCAAATTGTCAAGATGGTGCAGGACGCACAGGGTTCAAAAGCACCGATTCAAAAGTTAGCAGACCAAGTGACTGGTTGGTTTGTACCCGCAGTAATTGCCGTCGCTTTAGCTACTTTTATTATCTGGTTTAACGCGACTGGAAACATCACTCTAGCCACAGTAACAATGGTGGAAGTGCTGATTATTGCCTGTCCGTGCGCTTTGGGTTTGGCGACTCCGACTGCTGTGATGGTGGGAACTGGTAAAGGTGCAGAAAATGGAATTTTAATTAAAGGAGCCGAGAGTTTAGAATTGGCTCACAAAATCCAAATTATCGTGTTAGATAAAACTGGGACTCTCACCGAAGGCAAGCCGACTGTAACTGATTTTGTGACAATTAGGGGAACGGCGAACAGCAATGAGTTAAAGTTGCTGCAATTGGCTGCGTCTGTAGAGCGAAATTCGGAGCATCCTTTGGGGGAAGCTGTTGTGAGGTACGCTCAATCTCAAGAGGTTAATTTGACGGATGTTAAGGACTTTGAGGCGATCGCGGGGAGTGGTGTTCGCGGGGTTGTAGGCGGAAAGTCGATCGCCCTGGGAACGCTGAGGTGGATGCAGGAACTAGGCTGCGATACTGAATATCTGGAACTGCGCGGGAGAGCTTTGGAAGCTGCGAGCAAAACGGTTGTTTGGATGGCTGTAGAGGGCAAAATAGAGGCAATTCTGGGGATTGCGGATGCCCTCAAACCGTCGTCAGCGCAGGCGGTGAAAGCGCTTCAAAAGCTCGGTTTGGAGGTGGCGATGCTGACGGGAGATAATCGCGCGACTGCGGAGTCGATCGCCCAATCCGTGGGCATTACTCGGGTTTTTGCCGAAGTTAGACCCGACCAAAAAGCAGCTCAAATTCAAGCCCTGCAAAGGGAAGGAAACATTGTGGCGATGGTGGGAGACGGGATTAACGACGCGCCGGCTTTGGCCTTAGCAGACGTGGGAATTGCGATCGGCACCGGCACAGATGTGGCGATCGCAGCCAGCGACATTACCTTAATTTCAGGAGATTTGCAAGGCATAGTTACAGCAATTAAACTTTCCCGCGCCACCATGCGGAACATCCGCGAAAATCTGTTTTTTGCGTTTATTTATAACATCGCTGGAATACCGATTGCCGCTGGCATTTTGTTCCCCATTTTTGGCTGGCTGCTCAATCCAATTATCGCCGGTGCAGCAATGGCTTTCAGTTCAGTCTCTGTACTTACTAATGCTTTGCGCTTGCGGAATTTTCAAGCCAAATCTAGTGCATAAATTTGGAGGAATGAGAAAAATGTTACACCATCGTCAAATTTGGGGAAGTCTCGCGAGTTTAGGACTTGTGATGGGAATGGCATCGGGAGTTCAAGCTTCCGAAATGTCCGTCCAGCATTCTACTTCAACGACTCAATTCCGCAGCATTGAACAGCCACTAGGTTTAAAAGTTGGCGTAACAATAGGTGGTTTGACATTAATAGGTTTGGAATTGTGGTGGTTTTTGTTCAGTAAAGCTAAAGGGCAGAAAGCTGAATATATTCAGGGGATACAAGAGTTGACTATTACTGTAGACGGGGGTTATGAGCCGGCCACTGTAGTTGTGAAAGCGGGTCAATTAGTCCGGCTCAATTTCTTGAGGCGCGACCCCAATAGTTGTCTTGAAAAAGTGTTGTTACCAGATTTCCACATTGTGCGAGAATTACCTCTAAATCAGGTAACTGCCGTTGAATTCACCCCTCAAAAACCTGGACGATACCTATTTACTTGCGGCATGAATATGTTTAGGGGTGTGGTGGAAGTACAAAGCTAAATCAAATAGACAGTTATCAACCTGCGGCAATGGCGACGGTTGAGGCGCGAGTTTTTTCAGCAAGAAATCGCTAAAATAGATGAAAGCTTAAAAAATTTGGAGTGAGCTAAATGCAACTACTACACACGATGCTCCGAGTCGGCAACCTGGAAGAGTCTCTCAAATTTTACACCGAGGTTCTGGGTATGAAATTGCTGCGAAAAAAGGACTATCCAGACGGTAAATTTACTCTGGCTTTTGTTGGCTACGGCGAGGAATCAGACACTACAGTTTTGGAATTAACATACAACTGGGGCGTCACAGAGTACAATTTGGGTGATGCTTACGGTCATATTGCGATCGGCGTTGACGACATTTACGGTACTTGCGAAGAAATTAAAGCCCGCGGCGGTAAAGTTAGTCGCGAACCGGGCCCGATGAAGCACGGTTCAACAGTCATCGCTTTTGTGCAAGATCCAGATGGATATAAAGTTGAATTAATTCAACTGGAAAATCAAGGTAGCAACACCCATAAAGTAGCAGCAACAACCGCATCCTAACTTTCTTAAGAGGGGGAAGGGGAAGGAAAAACTATCTTCCCTCTTCCGTTTTCCTTTGGACAACAGTCGTACCCACAACTGTCAACTGTCAACTGTCAACTGTCAACTGAAACTTTTAATTCGATCGCACCGACGGGACAAACTGCTGCAAATAAATTTTTTGCCACAATATAGAAAAACTGCTCCCTATTTGGCTTAAGCTATCAAATTTTGGAATTAATTTAGATTCTCGGCGCTGGTCTAAAGCAGCTATCCCAGAAAAAAATACAGATAATACTAACAAAAATACTACTATCACACTAAATAAAATAGTCCAATAAACTAGAAATTCGCTTGTGTAGCTGACCCCGAATATCCAGTTAATCACTAAATCCGATAAATACAAAAACAGCCCTACTGAAAACCCCACCCTGAATAATAGCCACGTCCACTTAAACATATCTGTTGCAGTCTTGCTATTTTTGGACGCAGAAAGTTCTAACTCTCTAATTTGGCTGTTAATATTTGAGGTGATTTCATACAAAGTATACTGCAAAGCATCTCTGATATAATTGAGTTCATTGTCCAGGTTTATGCACTGCTCGGATGTACTTTTATCCAAGCTCAGGTTTTGGATTTGTTTGCGGTGCGCCGCCAGTTTATTGTCTAGAGTGTAATCCCATTTTTCCAGCCGATCTACAGTCAAATATAAAAGTTCCTTATTAGCATCTAACAAGCTCTGGCAATTTATGATTGACTTAACTAACTTGCTGAGATTGTTGATATACTCCTCTAGAGTATTTTGGGATTCCCTTTGTTTAGCTGACAATAAACTTGCGAGTTCGACATCCCGATCGCCACACAGCGACAAAGCCTCACCATACAAGTCGTCAATTTCCATTTTACCGAAATACAGAGACGCTTTGTACTCTTCTATTTCGGGAAGAGTCAGACATTCTAAGGGCTGATATTTTACATTAAATTTATATACAAGCGCTGTCATAATCTGCGCCGATTTTCGGTCTAGGTTATCTTTGTAAGGTTCTAAAATAATTGTAGCTAGATTTTTGACTTTCGCTTCCGGGTGGTGCAGGAACTCAAAAATTTTGGCAAGTATTTTAGAGAATTCCCAGTCATTAAAATTATTTTCTGCAACTTCCAAAAAGTTTGTTACCGCTGCATCGTTTTCAGCATTCAATTTGTACGGGCCCGTAAGTGCGATCGCAGCAAATACTCGATCGATCCAAAACAGATATTCTTCGCAATCCATTGGCAGAATGGGCAGCAGCCAGCTAGGGCCGTACACCCAAAAATCGAGACAATTCTCATATTCCTTGTGGCTGTCATGTCTGCTGCTGTCACCTAAAGCAAATTTGTTGCTTGCTAATAGTTGAATTTGCTCTTCTACAACCCGTCGCTCAATTTCCTCTGCATTGATTGTGGAATTGACAGCACCTTCCTTGCCTTGCCCTTGCCCTGCTTCATCCAACCAAATTGACTTAATACTAACAGCCCCAGACCACCGAATTAAAGGAGTCACTCCCCCTCGCGCTTCCTGTTCTAACGCCGCCAGCAGATTTTTGCTAAAATCACTTGCTCTAGCTTCTCTCTCACTTGATATCAGCCCCTCTCGTACCTTCCCCAATGCCTGAATTGCCAAAGCGCGAAACAGCAAATTCGGATGCGGTTTTCTGACGGCTTGCGGTATATTTTCTCTGAATATTCCGCTGTTGGGTACGCCCAAAACTTCAGCAAAAGGCTCGATGCCGCACTGTTGCAGGAATTTTTCAACTAGGTTTATTCTTTGCCAAGGTTGAGTATATTTAGTGAGAAGGAAGATTAGTGCTGTGCCGCTGCACCCCCTTGACTCAGGGATGTTAGTGCGATCGAGTTTCCACACATTGCTCGTCATAATTTGTCGCGATGACAATTACTATATCTTGACGCTGTTGTTTGATGCTCACTTCAATTTTACATCTACTGCTGCTTTTTGTCAATATTCTTCCTGGACGCATAGGGAATTTGAAACCCGGTTTCACGAGGAAGTTTATTATAACTCAAGCCTAGATTTTCCCTATAAAGCTAGTTAATAAAAGCCAATATGAACCCCGAACTAAATATATTATTTAGCAATAATTGGTCAAATGTCCAAAGTATAGGTTGGGCAACGAAACCCAACCTAATATAGTTATTTTTTGGTTGGGGCTTTTAATATTTTGTCGCTTACCATTTGATCAACGATTAAGTCGCTGATAATTTGAGCTCCGTGGGAGGTAAAGTGCAAGCCGTCATTATTTTTAACATAGCCTCGCTTACCCGATTTATTAGCAACTACTGGAACAAATTTTCCTGCTTGTGCAAATGTCTCCCAAGTAGAAATAAAGTCGATTTTGGATGAAGATTTGCTGGCATTTTTATAAATATCGTTCATGATGGGAAAAGCTTTTAGATACGAAGATTTGTTAGGGATCGATTGACCGACCCAATACACTTTTCTGACGGATGACGAATCCAGTAACTTGGCATATCTTTCAACTCTTTCTTGATAAGCTTTTTGCCATTCCTTGGTCAGGACAGCGCGGCCTTTTCCTTGAGAATCAATAATATTTTGACGGTCATTTGCTCCGAACAAAACTATCACTACATCCGGCTGGTAATTATTAAAAATTTGGCTAGTTCTGGCATACCAATCATAATAATCTATCCGATTTAATCCAGTCGAGACCTTATAGTCTATTTTGGTATCGGCGATATTGTATTTTTTCTTAAGAGTGTACTGGAGTTGAATTCCTAAGTCGAACATTACGGAATCTCCAATAAATAAAAATTTGCGATAAGGTATGGTCAGTTTGGGTTTAGCTGGAGTTGGTTTTTTAGCAGTAGCAGGCTTTGGGGGTTGAACGGCCGTTTTTGTTTCGGTTTTGACAGGAGGAAGTTCTGATTCTTTGGGGATGGTATCGAAGTTAATATCTTTAATTTTGCTCCAAAAATCTTGTTCGGATTTTCGGAAACCGTCTATTTCAATCTGGCGCGCGGCTTGTTTAATTTCTGGACTGGCGAAAGGAGTGGAAGCGAAGCTTTTCAGAAATAATGATAAATTGGAAAATATTAAAGTGAGAATGACAGAAGTAACAATTAGCAAAAATTCCCGGTCTTTCATATTTCTTAAAAATTAAAGTAAATAAAAGGCGGAACGGTACTTGGCCCCAACATCAAGATAGTATACACGAGCAGCGAAACTAAGACAACCCGAAAGAAAATGTTTTTTAATGACAATAGGGTTTGCAATAGTTGGGAGATGCGATCGCCCCACAAGTTGATCGCGCCAATGACTGCAATTACTAAATACAATTGCCAAAAGTTAAATTGAAAAGTTGCGACGGCAGGGTGGACAATTCCTTGAAAAAAAATCACCGCAGTTTCCCAGTTGGGAGTGCCGAAAAATACCCAGCTACAAGTAACAAAAGTAAATGTTAGCAGCCAACTGCAAAATTTAGCAAATCGGGGAAAGGCATAGTCTAATTTAAAGTGGATAGCTTGGGGGATATCTTTACATAAATGGTTGATAATTAATCCTAAACCGTGAATTGCTCCCCAGAAAACAAAGTTTAAACCTGCGCCGTGCCACAATCCACCGATCGCCATTGTCATCAGTAAATTTACGTACTTCCTCAACTTGCCATATTTGTTGCCGCCAAAGGGAAAGTAAACGTAATCCCTCAGCCACTCGGAAAGACTGATGTGCCACCTTTTCCAAAATTCTTGCAGGCTGAGCGATCGGTATGGCATATTAAAGTTAGCAATGGGTTTAAAACCCAGCAAACACGAGATGCCGTTGGCTAAATCCGAGTAGCCGCTGAAATCTACGTAAATTAGACAGGAATAGGAAATTGCCGCCAGGATTAAATCAATGCTGCTGTACTGCTGGGGGACTTTGAATGGCAAGTCAGTGAAGTTAAACAAAAAGCTGGCTAAAGTATATTTTTTGAAGAGTCCAGACAAAATCAAAACTATAACTTCTTCAATTTTATAGTCGTATTTTTCCTGTGAATTTAGCTGCCAGTAAAATTCGCGAGCTCGCGAGATTGGCCCGGAGGCAATTTGCGGAAAGTAGGTAATGTAGGCGGCATAGTCTACAAATTTCGGGCAAGGGATTTTTTGCTGGTAGCAGTCGATTAAATGAGAAATCATTCTAAAAGTGTAGAACGACACGCCGACGGGGGCGATTATTTGCAAAACTGGAAAGTTGGCTGGAATTTGTAGCTGGTTCAGTACCTCAAATAAAGAAGTTACAAAGAAGTTGCAATATTTAAAGATGCCGAGATAGCCAATGTTGAAAATTAGACCGGAGATTAAAGCAATTTTTTTATACTTACTCTTGCAGAGAACCCGGAGAATGATATAATTGTAGACTGTAGAGAAAATGAGGAGCAAGAGAAAGTCAAAACTCCAAAACGAATAAAATAATAAACTCGCAACTAACAAGACAATTTTATACAAATCGACTTGGGGTTTCACAGAGACGATCAGGCTAAAAATAATTAGGAAAAAAACTAGAAATTGGTAAGTGGGAAATAGCATAAGTCTCAGCCGATAAAAAATCTTGTTTCTGGCAATATTTTTATAAGTACGGCTAGCGAACCTATCCCCAAGGGTATCGCCAGAGTCGGTCTGAACGCACCAAATTTCGGGGTGGATTGCGGAGTGTAAGCTTTTGCAACAGGTCAATTAGGTCACAACTTCCGCCTTAGTTAACCGCACTCATAAATTCATAATCCTGTTTAAAGATTATGATGGTTGTGAGACGATGTATTAACGGATAACAACAGGAATCCCCTTGATTGCGAGGAACCAACGTGCAGCCAACAGACCCTAGCAAATTTACAGATCAAGCCTGGGAAGCCATTGTCAAATCCCAGGATGTAGCCCGCCGCTTTGCCAATCAGCAGCTAGAGGTTGAACATTTAGCCATCGCCCTTCTCGAACAGCAAGGCCAGGCCAACAGCATTCTCAGCAAAGCTGGAGTCGATGCCCCCCGCTTGGCCCAGCAGTTAGATGCTTTTGCCAAACGACAGCCCAGAGTTGCCAACGCTGACCAACTATACCTCGGTCGCGGCTTAGAAGTGATGTTAGATGTTGCCGAGGCCACCAGGGCGACTTGGCAAGATAATTTTATCGCCGTTGAACATTTATTAATTGGCTTAGTAGAAGACGAACGAGTCGGTCGCAGGTTGCTGACAAAAGGCGACGGGCCGCCGGGCCGCCCCGGTTACGATCGCAAACCCCCAGCCGGTACACTCGATCGACCAAAACTCGAAGAAGCAATCAAATCTTTCCGCGCCACTGCTAAAGCCCAAGAAAAAAATTCCGAAACGAAAGGCAGCCGCAGCAACGCTAAAGCCCAAGATCAAGATGGCGAAGCTAACTCCGACGCCCTCAGCAAGTACGGCCGCGATTTGACAGAAGCCGCCAAAGCCGGCAAACTCGACCCAGTAATCGGCCGCGACGAGGAAATCCGCCGCGTGGTACAAGTTCTTTCCCGTCGTCAAAAAAACAATCCAGTGTTAATTGGCGATCCCGGAGTCGGAAAAACTGCGATCGCCGAAGGTTTAGCCCAGCGAATTGTCAACGGTGACGTACCGGAATCTTTGAAAAATCGCCAGCTATTTAGCCTCGACATGGGCAGTTTAATTGCTGGGGCAAAATTCCGGGGCGAATTTGAAGAACGATTGCGGTCTGTCCTGCGGGAAGTCATCGATTCCGACGGGCAAATTGTCCTATTTATTGACGAATTGCACACGGTTGTCGGCACCGGCGGCGGTGGCAGTTCCGGTTCGGGAATGGATGCGGGAAATTTGTTAAAACCAATGTTGGCGAGAGGCGAATTGCGCTGCATCGGCGCTACAACTCTCGACGAATTCCGCAAGAATATTGAAAAAGATCCTGCACTAGAACGCCGATTTCAACAAGTATTTGTCGGCGAACCCAGCGTTGAGGATACTGTTTCGATTTTGCGCGGATTGAAAGACCGTTACGAACGCCACCACGGGGTAAAAATTACTGATTCGGCCCTGGTAGCTGCTGCAACTTTGTCTTTCCGCTATATTTCCGATCGCTTTTTGCCGGACAAGGCGATCGACCTCGTAGATGAAGCGGCCGCCCACTTGAAAATGGAGATTACCTCTAAACCTGTGGAATTGGAAGGCATTGACCGCCGCGTGATGCAGTTGGAAATGGAAAAATTGTCGATCGAAGGCGAAGGAAAAGGTGCTCTCGCCCCTGGGCTCGGCTTCCGCGTCGAACGCATCACATCTGAGATTGACATTTTAAAAGTCAAGCAGGAAAAATTGTCCTCTCAGTGGTTGGGCGAAAAGCAGTTGTTGGATGCAATCAATAAATTGAAAGCAGAAGAAGACCAATTGCGAGTGCAAATCGAACAAGCAGAAAGGGCTTACGATTTGAATAAAGCCGCCCAGTTAAAGTACGGCAAGCTGGAAACTGCCGTGCGCGATCGCGAAGCGAAAGAAGCGGAACTGTTGAAACAGCAAGCTCAAGGTTCTTCCCTGCTGCGCGAAAAAGTTACTGAGGGCGATATTGCGGAAATTGTCGCTAAATGGACAGGGATTCCGGTTAACCGGTTGTTAGAATCGGAACGCCAAAAATTGCTGCAATTGGAAAAACACTTGCACCAAAAAGTCATCGGTCAAGAGGAAGCTGTAACAGCCGTGGCGGCGGCAATTCGGCGCGCTAGGGCGGGCATGAAAGACCCCGGAAGACCGATCGGCTCTTTCTTGTTTATGGGCCCCACAGGCGTCGGCAAAACTGAGTTAGCGCGGGCGTTGGCGGAGTTTTTGTTTGACAGCGATGATGCGATCGTCCGCATCGATATGTCGGAATACATGGAGAAGCACAGCGTTTCCCGGTTGGTAGGAGCTCCTCCGGGATACGTCGGTTACGATGAAGGGGGACAACTTTCCGAAGCAGTGCGGAGACATCCTTATTCGGTAGTGCTGTTTGACGAAGTGGAAAAAGCGCACCCCGACGTATTTAACATTTTGCTGCAAGTGTTGGATGACGGCAGAATTACCGATTCTCAAGGTCGAGTGGTTGACTTTAGAAATACCGTAATTGTGATGACTAGCAATATCGGCAGCGACCACATTTTAGACGTGTTTACTAAGAAGGAAAAAACCGTCAAAAAACCTGCTACTCGCAAGCAGGAAACGAAAGATTTGTCAAGCCAAAAGACAGATTATAAAGTGGCTGCCGACGGTACTGTTGAGGTGTCGGCCCACCGAGTCGATACTGCCGAGAAGAGTGAAAATGAAAATTTATTGACTCAAGAACGGGAGACAGACCAAGAGTACGAACAGATGTTAAAACGGGTGATGACAGCCCTGCGATCGCACTTCCGGCCCGAATTTCTCAATCGGGTGGACGAGATAATTTTGTTCCACACTTTGAGCAAGACGGAACTGCGGCAAATAGTCAGCATTCAAGTGAAGCGGATCGAGCGTTTGTTGGCCGAGCAAAAAATTACTTTGGAACTGTCAGATGCGGCGAAAAACCATATCACAGATGTCGGTTACGACCCGGTTTACGGCGCTCGTCCCTTGAAACGCGCCATCCAGCGGGAGCTGGAAAACCCGCTGGCAAACAAGATTCTGGAAAATGCGTTTGTGGAGGGCGATACAATTGCGATCGACTGTGAAAATAACACTTTGCAATTTCGCAAAAAAGATTCTCGCCCAGCGCTGACAGGTAACAGTTTGTAGTTGCCGAACAGCTAGGAACAGGCAAGATGCCTGTTCCACAAACAATCAATTCTCTTGTGGAACAGGCATCTTGCCTGTTATTGAAAATTAGGAACAGG
>NZ_JAUBUG010000017.1:0-19645 GCF_036705345.1 Microcoleus sp. B3-D2 | reverse complement strand
CAAGATGCCTGTTCCACAAACCATCAATTCTCTTGTGGAACAGGCATCCTGCCTGTTATTGAAAATTAGGAACCGGCAAGATGCCTGTTCCACAAACCATCAATTCTCTTGTGGAACAGGCATCCTGCCTGTTATTGAAAATTAGGAACCGGCCGGAAAGCCTGTTCCACAAACCATCAATTCTCTTGTGGAACAGGCATCCTGCCTGTTATTGAAAATTAGGAACCGGCCGGAAAGCCTGTTATTGAAAATGGTGAAACCTGTTACTTGATATCAAGAATTCGAGATGGTGCGGCTGCCGTAAGCATCCATGCTGTAGGCAGGAACGCGAACGCTGTAATCCATCTCTGTTGCTGTGATTGCTACAGCCAATTTTTCAAAAGATTCATCGTTCCAATTCCGCTCGTGGATAGGCTTTGACTGTTCGCCCAGGAAATATGCTTGAGTGCCAATTACTGAGGCTGCTACCCAACCGACGATTAAAAGAGCAATTACAATAGCCATATTTGCTTTTTCCTTAACTTTTGTTGCTTTATGTAAACTAATGTAACGAAAATTAGTAATCAACGTCAAGGTACTGTAATGTCGTGGCAACCGTCCGACAGGTAGTAAATACCGCACCTAATCCTGAGTCTGTAGGGTGTGCTTAGTGTCAACAAGGGCTCGATCCCCCCTAGCCCCCCTTAATAAGGGGGGGACAAGAGTGTGCTCAAAGTCCCCCTTATCAAGGGGGTGACAAGAGTTTGCTCAAAGTCCCCCTTATCAAGGGGGGGACAAGAGTTTGCTCAAAGTCCCCCTTATCAAGGGGGATTTAGGGGGATCTAGACTGGGCTACCAGCGAGAGATACAGAGGGGTTTCAGGCTTAAGTTGACACGCCTTGGTAGGGTGTGTACGGCGCACCGGTCTTTCGGGTGTGCACCGCGCATATGTATCGGAATTGTGAACTGTATCCGAAATAGCAAAACAGATTGTTGAGATTTTATAGTTAAGAAGTTATAAGTTTTGCGTTAATAAATTACGATTAAAAGTCTGCCGCTGGCAGGACGATCGCGGTCAAATTATAAGTTATGATTTATCAGTTTGGATTTGAACGAACAAATCCCAATTACCAAATTTTAAGTACAAATTCTCAATTACCAATCATCGCTAAAAATCATGCCAAACTCAATGTTAAATGACGACCCCTTGTGGTTCAAAGACGCGATTATTTACGAAGTACCAGTTCGGGCTTTTGCCGACAGCAATGCAGACGGGATAGGCGACTTTAGAGGACTGACAGAAAAACTGGATTACCTGCAAAACTTGGGAGTAACAGCAATTTGGGTACTGCCATTTTTTCCCTCGCCGCTCCGAGACGACGGCTACGATACATCTCACTATACTACCGTCAACCCGATTTACGGCACATTAGAGGACTTTAAAGACCTTTTAGAAGCAGCGCACAAGCGGGGAATTCGAGTCATTATTGAGTTAATTGTTAACCACACTTCCGACCAGCACGCTTGGTTTCAGCGAGCGCGCCGCGCCCCGAAAGGCAGTAACGAAAGAGATTTTTATGTGTGGAACGACACCCCGGAAAAATATCAAGAGGCTCGGATTATTTTCCAAGATTTTGAAACATCTAATTGGGCTTGGGATCCGGTAGCAAAAGCTTATTACTGGCACCGTTTTTATTCCCACCAACCCGATTTGAATTACGACAATCCGGCCGTCCGCCAAGCCATCTTAGATGTGGTAGATTTCTGGTTGGCATTGGGAGTAGACGGACTGCGAATGGATGCGGTGCCTTACCTGTACGAGCGCGAAGGTACTAACTGCGAAAACCTGCCCGAAACTCACGTATTCCTGAAGCAATTGCGGCAGCACGTAGATGAGAAATTCCCGAACCGGATGCTGCTGGCTGAGGCGAATCAGTGGCCGGAGGATGCGGTTGAATATTACGCTGCTGGCGATGAATGTCACATGAACTTTCATTTTCCGCTGATGCCGCGTTTATTTATGGCTTTGCACATGGAAGATAGCTTCCCAATTAGCGACATTCTCCAGCAAACTCCACATATTCCCAATAATTGTCAGTGGGCATTATTTTTGCGGAATCACGATGAATTGACGCTGGAAATGGTGAGCGATGAAGACCGAGATTATATGTATCGGGTTTACGCTCAAGACACTCAGGCGAGAATTAATTTGGGCATCCGCCGCCGCTTGGCTCCTTTGATGGGAAATAACCGCCGCCGCATCGAGTTGATGAATGCTTTGCTGCTGTCTCTTCCGGGTACGCCGGTGCTTTACTACGGCGATGAAATTGGCATGGGAGACAATATCTATTTGGGCGATCGCAACGGGGTGAGAACTCCGATGCAGTGGAGCGGCGATCGCAATGCCGGTTTCAGCCGTGCTAACCCGCAGCGGCTGTACGCACCGCCCATTGTTGACCCTGAATATCACTACGAATCTGTTAACGTGGACGCGCAGCGGGCGAATCCAAGTTCTCTGTGGTGGTGGATGAAACGCCTGATTGCAATTAGGCAGCGCTTCCAAGCATTCGGCCGTGGAACTTGCGAGTTTCTGTACCCGGAAAACCGCAAAGTTTTAGCTTTTGTACGCACTTATCAAGACGAACACATCCTCGTAGTGGCTAATTTGTCGCGCTTCGTCCAGACCGCAGAATTAGACCTTGCGGCCTTTAAAGGTGCTGTTCCGGTGGAGATTTTCGGCCGCACGGAGTTTCCTCCCGTTGGCGAGAATCCTTACTTTTTGTGCTTGAGTCCTCACACTTTTTACTGGTTTACTCTTACTGTTAAACACGAAGATTTTTCGCTGCACGGTGTTCCCACAGACTTGCCTACTTTGGCGGTGATAGGCAATTGGAAAACTGCTTTTGCTACAAGTCAGTTAAGCGATATGCTGCTTAATCTTTTGCCGGGATACCTGCGGCGCAATCGCTGGTTTAGCGGTACAGATCGGACAATTCAATCATTAGAAATAAGTGAGGTTGTACCGATTGAATGTAAAGATAATGCGGGGGAGCAATCTCAAGTTTACATTCTGTTTTTGCAGTTGAATTATACTGAAGGTATGCCGGAAACTTACGTTTTGCCTTTAGGGTGGGAAGAGATGAAAGGCGATGTGGACGATCGGGCGATCGCGCGCCTGCACTTCCCAGAAACCAACAAGGAAATCGGGGTCCTATTTGACGCTGCCGGGGACAAAGGTTTTCTGAGCGCGCTGCTGGGGGCGATCGGCAATTCTCGCAGTTACAGAGGTGTTGCAGGCCAACTACTAGGAATTGCCGACACTGCATTCAGCTCAGAAGAAGATTTATCCCACCTCGACCCCCACGTGTTCAAAAAAGAACAAAGCAATACATCCGCAGGTTACGGCGACCGCTTCGTCCTGAAAATATTGCGAAAAGTCGAGGAAGGAATCAACCCCGAATTAGAAATCGGACGCTTTTTAACAGAGCGCAACTCGATCCAACACTACGCTCCAATTGCCGGAGCATTGGAATATCACACACCAGCAAAACAAGTCCTTACCGTCGGAATCCTACAAAAATTAATCCCCGACAGCGTAGATGCTTGGTCTTATACATTAGACACACTGCGCGACTATTTCGAGCAAGTAATGACAGTAGAAGCAAAGCATTCGGGCGAGAATTTATCTACTGCCCCCGAAAATTATTTACCGAACGCTTTGACCGGACAAACGCAGCGGCAGCAAAACTCGCTAGTAGCCGATTTATCCCTAGAAATTCCGGCATTAGCTCGCGAACTCATCGGCTCTTACTTAGCATCAGCAGAACTTTTAGGCCAACGGACAGCCGAACTTCACCTCGCTTTAGCTGCTGACACAGAAAATCCCGCTTTTGCCCCAGAAAGCTTCACCTCCTTTTACCAGCGTTCCATCTATCAACACATGAGAAATCTGGCCGGAAGAACTTTGCTGGATCTGAAGAAACGGATGTCTAAACTGCCGCCAGAAATACAAAAATCGGCTCACAAGCTCCTCAACCGCGAAGAGTTGATCATGGAACGTTTCAAGTCTATTTTGAACTTGAGAATCACGGCCGATAGAATTCGGTGTCACGGGGACTTTCATTTCGGGCAAGTTCTTTATACAGGCAAAGACTTTGTAATTATTGATTTCGGAGGAGAACGGAATCGACCGTTAAGCGAGCGGCGGATGAAGAGGTCGCCCCTGCGAGATGTTGCAGGAATGCTGCAATCTATAAGTTACGCTGTTACTTTGGCACTCCGCAATGAAGTAGAAAGTGGCATGATTCGCCCTGAAAATCTCCCGGAGATGGAGCAGTGGGCGAACGTTTGGCACCGCTGGGTCAGCCTCACTTTTCTTAACAGCTATTTGGTAACAGCAGGCGATGCCAATTTCTTGCCCAAATCTATACCGGAACTACAAGTTTTGTTGGATGCTTACATTTTGGAAAAAGCGGTTGGCGAGCTAGCCTACGAACTTAATTACCGCTTGGATTGGGCGGAAATTCCGATGAAGCGGATTCTACAATTGCTGAATTTATAAGGGTGGGTTTATCTATACTCATTAGGGTGCGTGGCTTTTTAGTTACTCAATTAACAGCGAGATGCTGGAGAGTCACGCACCTTACATGACACCAAATCTGCTTTGATAACGATTAGCTCGGCGAATATAATTCGCTCTTTTATACCATTTGTCTAAAATCCTGCAACACTCTTCGACCCCCCCTAGCCCCCCCTTGCAAAGGGGGGGAACAAGAATACTGTTGCATTCTTTTTTAAAATTGGTATTACAAACAAATTCCGCGCCAAGCGAGGCTAGAAGAAAAAATGCTAAAAAACTGATTTCGTATTACTTAAAATAAAGAGCAGCTTGATATAAAACTTGTTCTTGATGAGTTAACAAAGTGCAGTCAGAAAGCGGGTAAGCCACACAAGTAACAGCGTAGCCAGCTTGCAATTCTGACGGCTTCAAAAACTTTTGTTCGCTTTGGTCGATTTCACCGCTCAGCAGTTTGACAACGCAAGCAGAACACTCTCCTTGCTTGCATCCATTCGGCAAGCGGATGCCGGCATCTTCTGCGATATCTAAGATATACTGGTCGTCTGGTACTGCGATCGTGCGATCGAGCGCGAGAGCCTCATTCACCAACCGAACTTGATAAACAGCCATTTCCACCTCTTATATTTGGATTGCTGGTATTCAACTAAAATAGATGATTACAACTTACAGAAAAAATCAAAATGTAGGGTGCGGACGAAGCACATTCCGCTATACATGATAGCTAAAAAACCCAGTATTTTCAAAACACCGGGTTTTTGAGAAACCACAACCTCGATCGCTATACTAGACAAGCGCTTCTTGATAATCGAGATTTTCATCTAGATAAATAGCCCGAATATCCTCCGGCAAGTTGGATTCTAAACTTTGATATCCTTTTTGCAGCAAAGCCTTTACCTGAGCGGGGGAAATAGCTTCGCCTTCTGCTTGCAAATAAGCTGCAATGCGAGTTTCGCTCCAGCGGAAAGTCTGAGCCATCAACACCACTAAACGCGGCAGCGGCGCTAACAATTCCAAGGCTTGTTTGACGTAACACCACAGAGGAGGCGGAGCCGATTGCAAAGAGTAGTGAATCGACTCAACAGGGGGCAATTCAGCTTGATTTATGCAGACGGCAGTGACATTAATCAGCCAGTTTTGGAGACTGAGATTTCCCCCCTCAGACTCTTGGATTTCGCGGCGCAAATCGAGGCCTCGCAGTTCGTGATAGATGTGCAGCCAAGTGTGAGCAAACAGGTAATCGCCTTGTACGGGCGATCGCACGGAATGGCGAATCAGGGAGTGTACAATTTGAGCATAGCGGCAAAAAATTGCCGTGAAGAAGCGACCCTGATCGGGATGGTTTTGAAACAGAGTCAATAATTCCTGGTCGCTGTGATGGAACAGGGATTTGACCACAGGATGGTTGAGTTCGGAAAAATTAGGGGTTTGCACAATAGTTATGGAATAGCTTTGAGAATAAATGCTGGTGCAGCCCGATTCTACAACACGATATACATTTGATGCAAGTGCTTAAAAAATATGTTGATAATAAAGTCAAACTAATTATATAATTAAGTTGTAGGTGACGGTGAATAAACCTCAATTAGTAGATTGAATCTTATTGGTTCAGTGTCACCTACAAATGTGCTTTAAAGGGTAAATTATTTGTATGTCTAGCATTAATACTGGTATCGAATGGACTGACAGAACGTGGAATCCAACGACGGGCTGCGATAAAGTCAGTCCGGGCTGCACGCATTGTTATGCCGAAGCATTAACAAAAAGGTTTCACACTAATTTTCCTAACGGTTTTGATTTAACACTGCATCGCGAGCGGCTGCAAGAACCCAAACGCTGGCGAAAACCGAGCCGCATTTTCGTGAATTCGATGAGCGATTTATTTCACGAAGAAGTTCCTTTTTCATTCCTTCAAGAAGTCTTTGAAGTAATTCGAGAAACTCCTTGGCACGTATATCAAATTCTGACCAAAAGACACGAACGCCTTCGCGAACTAGCAGATAAATTAGAGTGGCATGAAAACATTTGGATGGGAGTTTCTGTTGAAAATCAAAAGTACATTGACAGGATTGATTGTTTGCGAAAAGTACCTGCCAAGGTCAGATTTCTCTCGTGCGAACCGCTTTTAGGTGCTTTGGATATTGATTTAAAAGGCATTCATTGGGTAATAGTTGGGGGAGAATCTGGACAAAAACACCGTCCCATGCAAGCAGAATGGGTTGAGATTATTCAACAGCAGTGTGAGGAGGCTGAAGTAGCGTTTTTCTTCAAGCAATGGGGAGGTAGAACACCTAAAGCTGGTGGGAGAATGTTGGATGAGAAAATTTGGGATGAGATGCCCGAAGCATGGGAGAAACACCAAAGGCAATTCAATAACTACAGTTTAAAAATAAGTCGCACTTCAATGAAAAAAGCTACTACTACTTTGGTAAAAATGTGATTTCTACGCTGTCTCCGAATGTGTTTTCTGTTCGCTTAGATGGATTTGTTATGATTTTACCTTCAGCCTCTAGTTTCAAAAGAGCTTGTTTGTAATTTTTCTTAATGTAACGTTTGCCAACGTGGTGTTGGTTGTAAACTTCTAGCATCGTCAGAGTTTTTCCTGCAAATTCATCAAGTAGCATATTCTCAAGTTCGTCAGGCGGTTTAATATCAAATAGTGAAAGCTGTATTGCAGGCGCAGGATTGTATTCAAAAGACGGTACACCTTGGTCAAAAATAGAGCTCTTTCGACCCATAATATCTTTAATAATCGAATGACCGATCCGACTTTTAGATACAAATATCAGATAATGGCTAGTACGATTAGCTGTAGCATTTTTAAAGCAAAAATCTTGAACGTGGGAGCCTCCTACTTCTTCTAAAGCTTTACAAATAGCATTAACAATCGTTAACTCTCTTTGTTCAGGGGACATTAGTTTAAGTTCAGGCTGAAGGACATTTACTCGCTCTTGACCAAAGAGAGAGTTCATGTGTTCCTTTACCTTTGGGTTATTTAACCCCGGATTAATTTTATTATACTTAAAGAAAAATATACAATCACAACCCCAACCTTTAATGAGCGAGCGAATGAGTTTTAGCGACAAGCCTTTGTAACCCCAAGGGTCAACAAAAAAAAGTGTAGGAACATTATTATTAATTTGTTGAATAGCTTGGAAAATTTCTTCTCCAACCTCCTTATTTAAAACTATTGGTTCATGTCTTAATCTACCTATGTCGGGGATGGATGCTATAGCCTGTTTCAGAGACTGAGTATGATTTGAGTTTTTATCGTTAAACAGCGTTACTAGCATTTGTGACATATCGGGATCGGCAATAGCACGTTCCAAGATAAGTAGTGGAGTAGACTTAGAACCGTCTTGATAGCGACCAGGCCCAGAGAACAAATCAATATAGGCAATTTTATTACTCCCTTTCTTGGCTGTTTTTATAATTACCTTTGCCCAGGCCCAAAAGTATTGAGCAACTATTTCTGCTTTCACTAAAGAATTATCTCTCAACTCATCAAAGAAAGAACTGTCAGCCATGACTTTTACCTCTACACTCTAGTTCATTTTACTGATGCTACATAATACTACCATATCCTCCACCCCCAGGAGTCTCAATGACAAACACATCCCCCGGCTGCATTTCCACAGTCGCCGTACTCCCCAATTCCTCAACTTTACCATCAACGCGCTCTACATAATTCCGCCCAAGTTTCCCCGCTTCACCCCCATTCAAACCGCAAGGAGAAATCACCCGCCGCCCCGATAAAATTCCCGCCGTCATCGCCTCCCGAAACCGCACTCGTCGCACAACTCCATTTCCCCCGCGATGATATCCGTTCCCGCCACTATTAGCCCGAATTTCAAAACCTTCTAACAACACCGGGAAGCGCCATTCTAATACTTCTGGGTCAGTTAAACGCGAATTAGTCATGTGAGTTTGAACCGCATCCGTACCATCAAAACTTGCACCAGCGCCGGAACCGCCGCAAATTGTTTCATAATATTGATAGCGCTGATTTCCAAAGGTAAAATTATTCATAGTTCCTTGAGAAGCAGCCATCACTCCCAACGCACAATACAAAGCATCGGTAATATTTTGCGAAGTTTCCACATTACCTGCAACCACCGCCGCTGGATAGCGAGGATTCAGCATACAGCCTTCGGGATTGATGATTTCGAGAGGTTTCAAACAGCCCGCATTTAGAGGAATATCGTCATCTACCAAGGTGCGGAAAACATACAAAACAGCGGCTTTGCACACCGCAGCCGGAGCATTAAAATTGTTGGCTTGTTGACCTGAAGTGCCAGTAAAATCTACTTTTGCACTGCGCGCAGATTTGTCAATTGTAATCGCTACCTTAATTTGTCCGCCACTATCCATCGGATAAGTAAACTCGCCATTTTGCAAAACATCAATTACCCGCCGCACCGACTCTTCCGCATTGTCTTGTACGAAGCCCATATAAGCTTGCACAGTCTCTAATCCATAATGTTCTACCATCTTGAGCAGCTCTTCTGCGCCGCGCTTGTTAGCAGCAATTTGTGCTTGCAAATCGGCTATATTTTGAGCGGAATTGCGAACCGGAAAATTTCCACCTGTCAGAAGTTCTAGTAATTCTTTTTCTCGAAAATTCCCCTCGCTTACTAACAGGAAATTGTCAAGCAATACACCTTCTTCGGTTACTGTTGTACTGTTAGGAGGCATGGAACCGGGAGTGATGCCGCCGATGTCGGCGTGGTGTCCCCGCGAGGCAACATAAAACAAAGGAAGGGAGGAATCATAATTAAATACTGGAGTAATAACGGTGATATCTGGCAAGTGTGTGCCGCCGTTGTAGGGATTGTTAGAAACATAAACATCGCCCGGTTGAATCCCATTGCCTTGTGCTAAAATTAAAGCTTCAACGCTTTCGCTCATCGAACCCAGATGCACGGGAATGTGCGGCGCGTTGGCAACTAATTGCCCGTTTAGGTCGAAAATTGCACAGGAAAAGTCGAGGCGTTCTTTGATGTTAACTGAGGAACTGGTGTTTTGTAATGTGACGCCCATTTGTTCCGCGATCGCCCGAAACAAATTATTAAAAATTTCCAGCAAAACTGGATCAGATTTAGCCGCAGATAAACCCGAATGAACGCGGATATTATCTGTCTCCATCTGCGTGCATCGGCGGTTCAAAATTAGATCGTTTCTCTCGGTTAATTCCGCTTCCCAGCCCGGTTCAATAACATTAGTTCCCGTAGCTTCAACAATCATAGCAGGGCCTTCTATGCAGTCGCCCGATCGCAAATCGTCTCTCTGATAAACAGGCGTTTCCCGCCACCCGCCAGCCACATACATTTGCACGGTTGAAATTGGTTGCACAGGCAAGATGTCCGTCCCACAAGAGGGGGAAATCGTCGATGCTTCCGGCACATCCATTCTTTCTACAACTTCCACCGAAACCGCTTCCACAATCAGCGGTTTTTCTGGCATAATAAAACTGTAACGCTGTCGGTGGGCTGCTTCAAATTCAGCCTGCATGACCTCAATATTGTCAGCAAAATCTACCGCCAAAACCGAGTCACTTCCCTGATATTTTAAGCGCAGCTTCCTAATAACTAAAACCTCTGACTCTTTCTCTGTGTCCTCTGCGCCTCTGCGGTTCAATTCCCTCTTTCCCTCAGCCTCCAATTCGGCTAAAATATGATGCAAATCAGGTAATAATTCTGCATTTAATTGTTGCTCGATCGCCCTTTCGCGAATAGCCCGCACATCAGCCAAACCCATACCGTAAGCCGACAACACACCCGCATAAGGGTGAATAAATACCCGTTTCATCCCCAAAGCATCGGCGATCGCACAAGCGTGTTGGCCGCCCGCACCGCCGAAACAGCACAATGTATACTCCGAAACATCGTAACCGCGCTGAAGCGAGATTTTTTTGACAGCATTTGCCATCTTTTCCACCGCGATCGCCAAAAAACCCTCCGCCACCTCTTCGGCCGTCCTCTCGCCCCCAATTTCCCCCGCTAATTGCCCAAATTTTTGCTTTACTACGTCAGGGGCGATCGGCAAATCTCCATTCAATCCAAATACTTTCGGAAAAAAATCCGGTTGAATTTTCCCCAACATCACATTGCAATCAGTCACCGTCAAGGGGCCGCCTTTGCGATAGCAAGCGGGCCCAGGATTGGCTCCTGCAGACTCCGGCCCGACGCGGTAGCGAGCCCCGTCAAAAAAGACAATTGAACCGCCGCCGGCTGCTACAGTGTGAATTGCCATCACGGGCGATCGCAATCTCACCCCAGCAATTTCTGTCTCAAATTCGCGTTCGTATTCGCCGTTAAAATGGGCAACATCTGTCGAAGTTCCGCCCATATCAAAGGTAATAATTTTATCAAAACCTGCCTTTTTGCTCGTTTGAACAGCACCGACAATTCCCCCAGCAGGCCCGGATAAAATACTGTTTTTTCCTTGAAATTGTGCCGCGTCCACTAAGCCGCCATTCGATTGCATGAACATTAATTTGGGGAATTGGGCATTGGGAATTGGGCATTGGGCATTGGGCATTAATAATCCCTCGTTCCCGGAATCTGCCTTGATTAACTGACTGATTACTTGTTCGACATAACGCCGTAAAATCGGAGATAAATAAGCATCGACAACCGCAGTATCTCCCCGCGAAACCAGTTTCATCAGCGGGCTAACTTCGTGAGATACTGAAATTTGAGTAAAGCCAATTTCTTTCGCTATTTTAGCAACTTGTTTTTCGTGTTCCGAGTAGCGGTAGCCGTGCATGAATACGATCGCACAACTGCGAATTCCCTCATCGTATGCTTGCTGCAAACACGGGATAAACTCGGGGTTGACAGCAGATAACTCCTCACCTTGACCACTGTAACGTTCCGCAACTTCAATAACTCGATCGTACAGCATCTGGGGCAAAACAATGTGACGCGCGAAAATATTCGGGCGGTTTTGATAGCCAATTCTCAGCGCATCGCCGAAACCTTTAGTAATTAACAGAATTGTGCGATCGCCCTTTCGTTCCAGCAAAGCATTTGTCGCCACCGTCGTCCCCATTTTAATCGCTTCAATTTCGGCGGGTATGGGAACATCTGCAGCAATTCCCAAGATGTCGCGAATTCCTTGAACTGCGGCGTCGGTATAGCGTTCTGGGTTTTCCGACAGCAGCTTGTGAATGACTAATTTACCGTCGGGGCTGTTGGCGACAATATCGGTAAAAGTGCCACCGCGATCGATCCAGAATTGCCAGCGAGTGCGATCGGGAGAAGTAGGATTCATATCTCTTTTTTTTGAAATTTTTGCTTGATTAATTTACAATTATTCAACAAACTTCTGTGCGAGTCAATTCATAAAACTCATAACTTCTGGTCATAAAAGTCATAATTTATGGTCGCTCAAACTAACAGGCGCTCGATCGTGTTAATTATAGATGTCGAATGCCCTTGACTAACCCGTGACAAACACCAGCCAGAAAATCCAAATCCAAAGTCTCAATCCTATCGCTTTCTCGATGATAATGCGGATTTCGCATATTAGCAGTATCAGTCACCATAATAGCCGGATAACCATTATCCCAAAAAGGAACATGATCGCTGCGGCGAGTATCCGGCACAATTAAACCTCGATTCGGCACTGGTAGCCACTCGCAGGGCTGACCAGATTTGCGAATTTTGCCACTCAAATTAATCAAATCGGGAACCGTCCGCAAAGTGCCAATTAAAGCAATAAAATTGCCACTATTTCGATAAAAATATTTCAAGCCAGCGGGATAGCTTTGAGAATTAGGATTATGGTTGCAATAACCCAACATTTCCAAAGAAATCATTAACCGGATTGACTTTTGCTGTTGCTTGTATTTAGCTGCATGATGACTGCTTCCCAAATAACCGTATTCTTCCATATCGAAGGCGACTAATTGCACAGGATATTTGAGCGGCCCAGATGCGATATCCCTTGCGAGTTCCAGCAAAACAGCAACACCAGTAGCATTATCATCGGCCCCAGGTGATCCGGGTACAGTATCGTAATGAGCACCAATTACGATCGGCGGCAACCGCTTCTTAATCCGCTTTTCAAGACCCAGATTATCTTGCTTCCCCCCCTTAGCAAGGGGTGATTCTTCTTGCTTCCCCCCCTTAGCAAGGGGGGGACTGAGGGGGGGTAAATCCAAAATCAAATTGTGATGAATTCGCCCGCGCACCGCAAAATCGTCAATTTCTACAGTTCCCCACTGGGCCAACTGTTCGCGGATGTATTGCTGAGCATAAAAATGCCCTTCGGATGCGAGGTATGGGTTGCGATCTCGTACAATTTGAATCAGATGGCTGTGCAAGCGTTCTTTGAGATTCATGCAGTCTGCTACACAATGATTACAATCAAATTATATTCTGTTTAATCTTATGGCTTGGGACAATGCGTAGCGGAAATGTTAGCAGCAAGGATATTTAATGAACGTACAGGCAATGAAGTTTCAACAATTTACGGGGCGGTGACAACTGGGAGTATTTGGAAATTTATGAAATTAGAAGGAAGTGTAATTAGTATAGATATGACTGAATATTACCTCAAAGATGTGAATAAAATTTTGGGGATTTTAGCAATGGGGGGTGTCTCGCAACCCATTGACGTTTGAGTGCGATCGGGATACAGTTACAGAAGAGCCGGAATCAATAGCAACACCTTGGAAATATATACGATAGTTACGCATCAAAACCAAAGAAACCGGGTTTTTTGCCGTTTATGCAACTGTAACGAAGTATTCTATAAAAAACCCGGTTTCTGACGACCCCTGCGTAAGTCCTCATATAATTATAAGTTAATCAAGCCGCAAAAAAATGGCAGAAAACTCCCTACGCATTAATCATGTTGACGATTCAATCCAACTATCTTGGCAGCGGGGCAACTCAATGCCTCGCTCCGCCCCTCCCGTAACCTTTGAACATCCCTTTGACAGCAAAGTATTAGCCGATTTGCGCTGGTATATCGAAGAGTATCTGCGCTTTCCCTACGGACTAGAACCGGAAAATGCTAAAAAAATTGAACAGCAGTTGCAAGCTTGGGGACAGCAGCTATTTGACTTAGTATTTCGCAGCAGCGAGAAAGCGTGGGAGTTTTTTCAGGAAGCGACACGAGCCGGATTAGATAAATGCGAAATTAGTATTGTTTCCGACAATCCTGCCGTACTCAATTTGCCCTGGGAATTGCTGTTTACCCCAGATTATCAATTTCTTGCACCTTTGCTGGCGGGGATGTATCGCAGTCTTAGCGAGTATGCAGTTCGGGCAGAACTGGGAACAATGTCTGACGAACACTTAAATATTTTACTGGTGATTGCTCGACCCTATGGAGCGAAGGATATTAATTTTCAAACTATCGCCCGCCCCATGCTAGAGGCACTCAAACCTATTCAAAAACAGGTGAATCTCACCGTATTGCGTCCCCCTAGTTTAAAGCAGTTTGAAGCCGAACTTAACGCCCGCAAAGGCTTTTATCATATCGTTCATTTTGACGGACATGGAGAATTTGAAGCTGATAGCAAAACTGTTCAAACTCAATATGGAAAATCGGGAGAAGGCGTTTTAGTCTTTGAAGATGCCGACGGCAACCCGGAAATAGTTACTGCTAGGGAAATTGCCCAATATTTGACAGATTGCCGCGTGCCGATTTTTATTCTCAATGCTTGCAAGTCGGGACAAGCTGGGGAAGAAGCATTTTCTTCGGTGGCGGGACAGTTGGTGAAGTTGGGCGCGAAAGGCGTTGTCGCAATGGCTTATTCCGTTTATGCGGCAGGCGCAAAACACTTCATGGGACGCCTGTACGGGGAATTGGTGCGGGGACAAGACATCGCCTCTGCGGTGGCTGCGGGGCGCAAATCTATGTCCATAGACAAACAGCGCCCCAGTCCCAAAGGGCTTTTACCGCTGCAAGATTGGCTGGTGCCGGTGCTGTATCAGCAGGAACCTTGCAGGCCTTTTCGGCCGAAAGCTGCGACTCCCAGTTTTGCAGATTTGATGGGGGAATCTGACACAGAGGCTACGCTGGCAGTAGATTTGCCAGATGTTAGCGCCTATGGGTTTATTGGGCGAGATTACGATATTTTGTGTCTAGAAAGAGCTTTTCGCCAAAATCATGTCGTGCTGTTGCAGGGGATGGGCGGCGTTGGGAAAACTGAGTTGGCAGGAGGGTTTGCGCGGTGGTTGGGTGATACTCAGGGGCGCACGGGTGGCGTTTTCTTCACTTCTTTTGAACGCGGTGCGGGGTTGAGTCAGGTGGTGAATCAAATTGGCCGGGCGCTGGGCGGGGAAAAATTCTCGTCATTGTCGCCGGAAAAACAGCAGGAGGTGGTGCGAAAATATTTGCAAACTAATCCTTGTTTGCTGATTTGGGATAATTTTGAACCGTTGAATGGGTTTCCGCAGGGGAATCAGCCGCTTGTACCGGCTGCGGAAAGAGAAAGCTTGAAGCAGTTTCTCAAACAGTTGCGCGGGGGACAATCTTGGGTGCTGATTACCAGTCGGCGCGAGGAAAATTGGTTGGATTGCGGTTACGCGCTGCGGGGGTTAAAGGGATTGGTGCAGCCGGATGCGGAAGAGTTGGCGGCGCGGATTCTGCTGGAAGCGGGGGTTGACAGGGCGAAATTGCCTGGAGAATATCTGGAGTTGCTGAAACTGTTGGGCGGACATCCGCTGTCGCTGAGGGTGGTGTTGCGGCATTTGAAGACGCAGACTCCGGTGCAGTTGATTGAGGCGCTGCGGCAGGGATTGGATACTTTTCAGAGTGCAGAGGAGGAAGGGAGAGAGAAATCTCTGGTGGTGTCGCTGGATTATTCCTTTGCTAATTTGTCGGCACGGGCACGGCAGCATTTGCCCTTTTTAGGGCTATTTTCTGAGCGAGTGTTTGTAAATTGCCTTCATGCTTTTTCGGCAAGTCCTGATAATGAGTTGGGACAAGCATATCGGGCGGTGTTTGGGGAAAATTTGCAAAAATCAGATTGGATTGGACTTTTGAATGAAGCGACTGCGGCAGGAATTCTGGAAGATTTGGGGTCAAGTATTTACAAAATTCACCCGGCATTGCCTTGGTATCTGCGACAACAGTTAGACAAAATGGGTTCCCAGGAGGTAATCAGTAACCTGGAAAAAAAGTTGCTGGATTTCTACGGAACGTTGGCAGATAATTACCGTGAGAAACTTATTGACAATGCGGAACTGGCAAGCTTTGTGCTGCGAGTGGAAGAACCGAATTTATTGCAACAGTTACGACTCGCAGAACAGCAGCAGGAATGGACTTATGCTCAAGTAATTCTGCAAGCTTTGGGAGAGGTGTATCAGCGGTGGGGACGCAAACCGGAATTTAAGTCGCTGCGAGAACGGGCGATTAAGCAAATCGGGTTCCATTTAGCAGAGGCAAAAGCAAAGGGTAAAGCTGCTTTTAATTTCTGGAGCTATCTGCGGGGATCGGATGCGAATGAAGCTCTTAATAGTGGTGATGTGGAAACAGCAAGAGCAGTTTATCAAGAAATTCTGGATGAACTGACAGCCTTAAATGACCCCTCCGTTAATCACAGCATTGCCAATTTTAATCACAATCTAGGAATCGTAGCTTATGAGCAACGGCGGTTTGACGATGCGATCGCTTTTTACCACAAGGCTCTCCAAATTTTTGAAGATGCAAAGGATTTCTACAGTGCTGCTAGGGATTATCACGAAATAGGAGTCGTAGCCGAAGCACAACGGCGGTTTGACGATGCCATCGCTTTTTACCACAAGGCTCTCCAAATTTTTGAAGATGCGGGGGATTTCTACAGTGCTGCTATGGACTATCACCATCTAGGAATCGTAGCTTATGAGCAACGGCGGTTGGACGATGCGATCGCTTTTTACCAAAAGGCTCGCCAAATTTTTGAAGATGTGGGGGATTTCTACAGTGCTGCTAGGGAGTATCATGAACTAGGAATGGTAGCCGAAGAGCAACGGCGATTTGACGATGCGATCGCTTTTTACCACAAAGCTCTCCAAATTAAAGAAGATGCGGGGAATTTCTACAGTGCTGCTACGGACTATCACCAACTGGGAATCGTAGCCCAAGTGCAACGGCGGTTTGATGAGGCGATCGCTTTTTACCACAAAGCTCTCCAAATTAGAGAAGATGCGGGGGATTTCTACAGTGCTGCTAGGGACTATCACCATCTAGGAATCGTAGCCCAAGTGCAACGGCGGCTTGATGATGCGATCGCTTTTTACAACAAAGCTCTCCAAATTTATGAAGACGCAGGGGATTTTTACCATGCTGCTGACGAGTATCAAGGACTAGGAGAAATTGCCAAAGAGCAAGGAGATTTTAACACTGCTGTTGCCTATTTCCAAAAAGCATTTGCAGCTAGAAGTGCAGCGCAGCATTGGCGCAAAGCTTCCTTAACTCTAACTGCATGGGGCCAAACCTTAGAAACCCCATCGAATTGGACGGAGGCGGTTAAAATTTACATTCACGCGTTAGAAATTGACATCGAGCATAATTCAGAATGGGTTGACTCGGATCTCGCAGATTTAGGGCGGATGCTCAAGCAGTTGGGAGACAGTCAGTTTCAGGTAATTTGGCGAGAGTTTACGGGTGATGAGTGTCCGGGAGAGTGGTTTTCAGCTATTCAGAAAGCCAGTTCGATCGACCCTAATTAAATACACATAATTCCTGTAGGGGCGGGTTCACCAACAATATTAGCCTAAGATCGATCGTCTCATAAACCCGCCCCACCCAACGGTAAACCGCCATCTACCTCTTTCAAAATACAAGAGGCGAGGATAGCCAAGATCGATAACACAAATCCGAGATTCATTAAATCACTAACCGACCGAGATATCAGGTACATTGAAATTGAAGGTTGGGCGGGGGGCGGGTTTTTGAGATTGTCAATTATTGCCGGATATTGTTGGTGAACCCGCCCCTACAGAAATTGCGTTCGATCGGACACGATCTAAGATCGGGTTCGATCGGGTATTACTGCTATAATCATTACACTCAAAATTGTTTAACTAACTTACCCGCCATTAACAATATGGAACCGATACTAACTGCCGCCGAAATGAATGAAAAGCGGCTGATGTTGCAAGATTACGCTCCCGCCCAAGAAGCCTTTGCCATGCTGGAAAAACACAACGGCAGACTTGACACCAGTTTTGATGAATTGTGGGTTGAAAACCACAATCTTGAATCCTTTGCACAACCAAAAAACGGCAAATCCCTATGGCAAGTCACGCTGAAAACTCTCCGCGCCGAACTCTGCGGCAATGATGGCTTGCGGACCCAATTCAAAGAGTATACCAAAAATCCTGGGAGTACACCTTTGCTTACGGGATTAATTGTTGCTGTTGTCGGTTTGGGTGCTTCGTCTGGAATACCGATCGATCCTAGTATAGCTACTATTATTGTTCTCTATTTGCTCAAAATTAGTCTGAATATTTTTTGTGAATATACCGATCCAGTAAGTTAGAATTTAGGTTAAATTACTATTGGCCTACCAAACGGCAAATCGGCATCTCCCTCTTTCAAAAGACAAGAAAAAGAGGTCAATTTGAATTGACCGTGCGGCCGGGGCGGGTTTATTTATCCTTTTAATTGTTGTCAAGATTGTTTGTAAAACCCGCCCCTCCGAGAATAATATCCGCAAAAAATCTAAACTTCGGATTCCAATTCGCCTACCCGCACCTGCACCGGCAACTCTACAGTATCCAACTCTGACGGCTCTAATAAAGCCGCCGCTTCACCTTGAGAATTCACCTTGTCGCCCGATCGCACTTTTCGCAATTTCTCACCCAAAGTATCCCGCTGATTAATCAAATAAATACTCACCAAAGTCAGCCCAACTCCCATCGATTGTAGCGGATTGAGCACTTCGCCCAAGAACAAATTGCCGAACAGCAAAGCAAAAACAGGCGTAAGAAAGGTAAGAGAACTTAAACTTGTTAGACTGCCACTCGAAGCAAAATAAAAGAATAAACCGTAGGCGATCGCACTTCCGAACACAGTAGAATAAGCTAACGCCATCCAGCCGGAAAAATCGATATTCACAAACTGATCAGACTCAGTGGCCGCCGAAATTGCCAACAGCGGCAAACCGCCCAAAATCATGTGCCAACCAGTCGCCACCACCGGGTCAACATAACGGCAAACCCAGCGCACCAAAACCGTACCCACAGCCATCGACAAAGCAGCCAACAGCATCAACCATTCTCCACCCTGAAACAACTGTTCGATCCCCGCAGAAACCTGCCTGTTTTCAGGATGAAAAAGCCCCAAAATCCAGCCATCCGGCAACCCGATCAAACTGATGCCCGCAACGCCAATAACTAATCCCAACCAGCCCCAAAAACCAATTTTTTCTTGAAACAGCCACAAACATAAAATCGCCACAGCTAGCGGTTGAGAATCAATCATCACCGAACCCAAACCCGCACCGGTTCTCGCCAAACCTTCGGCTAAAAAGCCTTGAAACAAAGTAGCGTCAACCAAAGCAAACAGCGAAATCCACAGCCAAGCTTTCCAACCCTGCGGCTGTGGCTTTCCCATGAATGCCGCCGCCAGCAGTACCAACACACCCGCAGGTATCAAACGCACGAATGCCACAAACAGCGGCGTTGTGTGCGGCATCACCCCCTTCATCGCTACCATCGCGGTTCCCCACAGGAAAAACGGCGCAATGAGCAACAGCGGGGCAAAAGGCAGTTTTGAATCGGTAAGCTTTAGCTGCATGGCGGAGACTCCAAATAATTGATGAGATTGATTCTCGTGGGGATGATGTAGTTTTGTTAAGCAATTTTTACAATTATATATTGGTGTTGAGTTAAATGCGATCGCACAAATCTTGATCGGCCATTATGAACAGGCAAGATGCCTGTTCCACAAAATCTAGGTGGAACAGGCATCTTGCCTGTTGCGAACACAGGCACAACATCTACCCCGATGAATAAGGCACACTATAAGAAGTTGTGCGATTCGTTGAAACGTGAATCACGGTGAAAGCCCGTACATAGCGTTTCCAGCCACAAGGCTGAACTCTCGGACTGATAAGGGTGCAAGTCCCTTCTGCCAGACTCAGGT